>NZ_JBEXFB010000007.1:253941-467016 GCF_040606575.1 Streptomyces sp. NPDC005402 | reverse complement strand
TCCACAACTCCCTCAAGAACACCGAGGGTTCCGCCGCCGCCCTGACCATCCGCGCCACCACCACCCACGGCGACATCACCGCCCGCAGCCTCTGACCCGCAGCCCTCACAAGGGGCACCCACCATGACCGACCTGGCCATCGCGGCGAACAGGCTGCGCAAGTCCTACGGGGACAAGGCCGTCCTCGACGGCATCGACATCCAGGTGCCGGCCGGCACGATCTTCTCCCTCCTGGGGCCGAACGGCGCCGGCAACAACGCCATGCCGCTGATCTTCCTGCCGCTCGTCTCCAGCGCCTTCGTGACGGTCGACGCCATGCCGGGATGGTTCCGGCCGATCGCCGAGTACCAGCCCTTCACCCCGGCCATCGAGACCCTGCGCGGCCTGCTCCTCGGCACCGGGATCGGCCACAACGGCTGGCTCGCCGTCGCCTGGTGCCTCGGCCTCGCGGTCCTCGGCTACCGCTGGTCGACCGCGAAGTTCCACGCCGACCCGAAGTGACACCGCCGTGACGGCGCCGGCCAACTCCCTTACTCTGTCCACGGGTTGCGCGGTCCTGGTGCCGGCCAAGAACGCTTCAGTGTTCGCCCATGAATCACCAACGTCCGTCCATGAAAGGGCAATCCGAACGGAAAGGGAGCGGGTCGGACGTACGTTCCCCTCCGTGAACTCTGATCACGGACCCCACAGAACCGCGCGGCGCGCCCTCCTGCGCGCCGCGCTCACCGGAACCGCCGCCCTCGGCACCGGCCTCGCCGCCGGCGTCCCGGCCGCGGTCGCCACGCCCTCCGCGGCCGCCTCGCGCAAGCGGCCCGCCACCGCCGAGGAGGCCCTGCGCGAGCTGGCCGCCGGCAACCGGCGCTGGCGCACCTACCGCGAGCAGCACCCCGACGAGACGCCCGCCGTCCGGCAGGCGCTGGCGACCTCGCAGCACCCCTTCGCCCTGATCCTCGGCTGCATCGACTCCCGGGTCGCCCCCGAGCTGGTCTTCGACCAGGGCCTCGGCGATCTGATGACCGTGCGCACCGCCGGCCAGGTCCTCGACGAGGCCGTGCTCGGCAGCCTCGCGTACGGGGTGCTCGAACTGGGGATCCCGCTGCTCATGGTGCTCGGCCACCAGTCGTGCGGGGCGGTGAAGGCGACGGTCCAGGCGGACGAGTCGGGTGCGCGGTTGCCCGCGCACATCGCGTACCTGGCCGATCAGATCAGTCCGGCGATCGACCGCGCGAAGTCCGGGGACGCGCGGATCGACTCGACGGTCGACGCGAACATACGGCTCGTCCGTTCACGGCTCGCGGCGGAACCCGAGCTCGCCGCCAAGATGGACTCGGGCGAGCTGGCCGTCGTGGGCGCGCGCTACGAGCTGACCACGCAGCGGGTGCACCACCTCGACTGAGCCGACGCGAAGGCCGGCCCCTCAGCCGGCCTCGTAGGGTCCGCCGAGGCCCCACGCCTGGTGCATCGCCGCCGCGAAGGCCGCCGCGATCCTGTGCTCGCCGCTCGCGTTCGGGTGGGTGCCGTCGTAGGTGTCGTGGTTGATGTCGTACGACGACGGAGGCGAGGCGGGCAGCAGCGGGGAGCGGGGCTCGTCCAGGTCCGCGATCGCCTTGGCCAGAAGCTCGTTGAAGCGGGTGACCTCCGTCGCGAAGGGCGCGTCCGACTCCGCCCGGACGTTGGGGATGACCGGGAGGACCACCATCCGGATCCGGGGGTTCGCCCGGCGGGCCTCGACGACGAAGGCGCGGACGTTCTCCGCGGTCTGTTCCGCGTTCGTGTAGAAGCCCAGGTCGATCAGGCCCAGCGACACCAGGAGCACGTCGGCGCGGTGGACCCGTACCGCCTCGCCGATCAGCGGGGCCATGTGCAGCCAGCCCTCGCCCCAGCCGGCCAGGTGGGCCCGGGGGAAGTCGGGATCGGCGTACGCGTACGACGTCGGGGCGTCGGCCGCCTTGTCGTACAGCGTCTCGCGCGGGCCCACGAGGGCGAAGGGGTCGCCGTAGGTGTCACGCAGGTGCTGCCACATGCGATACCGCCAGGTGTGTTCACCCGCACTCCCGATCGTCATGGAGTCGCCGACCGGCATGAATCGCAGCATGCGCTCATCATCGGTGATTCTTACCGGCGGGTAATAGATCTCCGGCAAGTGGGCGCTGTGAAGATGGCCACGCGCCGGGACCGGGTCCGCCCGCCCGGCCCACCCGGCGGAGCCGGATGGCAGGCTGGGGGCATGCGTCGACCCTTCGTCCTGCTCGCCGGGATCCTGCTCGTGGGCGGCTTCACCCTGCCCGCCGCCGTGCCCGCCTCCGCCGCCGACGGGGACGGGAAGGGGGATGCGGGCTTCACCATCGGCGATCCCCGGATCACCGAGTCCAGCGGGCTCGCCGCCTCGCGGCAGCACCCGGGGATCTACTGGACCCACAACGACCAGGACACCGGCGCGTACCTGTACGCCGTCGACAGCGCCACCGGCAAAACCGTCGCCAGGATCACCATGACCGGCGTGGGCGCCCCGCGGGACGTCGAGGCCATCTCCATCGGGCCCGACAACCAGATCTGGGTCGGCGACATCGGCGACAACGACGGGGTCAGCTGGCCCTACGTGTGGATCTACAAGCTGCCCGAGCCGAAGGATCTCAAGGACCAGTCCGTCAAGGCCACCCAGTACGTCGTGAAGTACACCGACGGCTCGCGCGACGCCGAGTCGATGGTCGTCCATCCGAAGACCGGGCGCGTGTACATCATCGACAAGCAGGAGGACGGCGGGCATCTCTACGCGGGGCCCACCACCCTCTCCCCCTCCGGGACGAACGTCTTCAAGCCCGTCAAGGCCGTCGACCTGTGGGCCACCGACGCCGCGTTCTCGCCCGACGGGCAACAGCTCGTCGTACGCGGGTACTTCGGCGGTATCTGGTACGACTGGAACGGCGGCGACATCAAGCGGAAGGGGCGGCTCAGCGTGCCGCTCGGGCAGGGGGAGTCCGTCTCCTACTCGCCCGACGGGACCAAGATCCTGCTCGGCATGGAGGGCGCCGACAGCGAGGTGGAGGCCCAGGACGCGCCCGGTGACGGCGGGTCCAAGTCGTCCTCGGGGAGCGGGAGTTCCTCGGCCTCCGGAAGCGACGGCGGCGGGAGCTCCGACGGCACCATCAAGATCGGCGCCCTCGCCCTGGGGGCCGTCGCCGCCCTCTTCGGACTCCGGCGGCTATTCCGGCGTTCGTGAGCCGTCCGGGCCCGCCAGCCCCTCGCGCCGGTCGGCCACGAACACCTCCAGGCCGTCCAGGATCCGCTGGAGCCCGAACTCGAAGTGGTCGAACGCCGGGCTCCACGTGTCCTCCGCGAGGGAGGCGAGGACCGGGTAGCGGCCGGTGGCCATGACGTTCTCGATGAACGGGGCCTGGGCCGCGAAGAAGTCCGCGGTCGTCATGCCAGATGTGCGCTCCGCCTCCCGCTGGTAGACCTGCGTGCGGGCGGCCCCGACGACGTACCCGTCGACCATGATGACCGCCGACACCAGCTCCGGGTCGGTCAGGCCCATCGGACGGATCCGGCCGAGCATCTTCTCCATCCCGTCCAGCGCGCTCGGGCCGAGCAGCGGGCGGGCCTGGTTGACGCCGAGCAGCCACGGGTGGCGGGTGTAGAGGGCGAGCGTGGCGCGGGCCATGGCCTCCAGGGCGGAGCGCCAGCCGCCGTCGCCGTGGTCGGCGGGGTTCTCGGACGGGCGCTGGACGCGGTCGAGCATCAGGTCGAGCAGCTCGGCCTTGCCCGGGACGTACCGGTACAGGGACATCGCGCCGGTGCCGAGCTCGGTGGCGATCCGGCGCATCGAGACCGCCCCGAAGCCCTCCGCGTCCGCGATCCGGACGGCCGCTTCCACGATCCGGTCCAGCGTCAGCCCCGGTCGGGGCCCTCGGCTGGGGCGCGGCGCCCCGTCCCACAGCAGTTCGAGCGTGCGGACGATGTCCCCGCTGCCACTGGTGTCCCCGCTGCTCGTCATGGGTGCAGCTTAGTTCTGCCGAATAATTGAGTACAGCGTACGCGCAATCGGGTACGGTGTACTCAGTTAAGGGAGAGAAGGGGGAACCCATGACCGACGACGGATACGCCGTCCACGCCGAGGGCCTGGAGAAGCGCTACGGCGAGAAACACGCCCTCGACGGCTTCGACCTCGCCGTCCGCGAGGGCACCGTGCACGGCCTGCTCGGGCCGAACGGCGCGGGCAAGACCACGGCGGTCCGCATCCTGTCCACGCTGATCCGGCTGGACGGCGGCCGGGCCACCGTGGCGGGACTGGACGTGGCCCGCCAGGCGCGCGAGGTGCGGTCCAGGATCGGGCTCACCGGGCAGTACGCCGCCGTGGACGAGGTCCTCACCGGCCGGCAGAACCTGGAGATGTTCGGCAGGCTGTTCCACCTCGGCGGCAAACGGGCCAAGCGGCGCGCCGCCGAGCTCCTGGACCAGTTCGACCTCACCGACGCCGCCGACAAGGGCGTGGGCAAGTACAGCGGCGGCATGCGGCGCCGGCTCGACCTCGCCGCCTCGATGATCCTCGCGCCCGCCGTGCTCTTCCTCGACGAGCCGACCACGGGACTCGACCCCCGCAGCCGGGGCGAAGTCTGGGAGTCCGTACGGGCGTTGGTGGCGAGCGGCACCACCGTCCTGCTGACCACTCAGTACCTGGAGGAGGCCGACAAGCTCGCCTCCCGCATCACCGTCATCGACCAGGGCCGGTCCATCGCCGACGACACCCCGGACGGACTCAAGGACCGGGTCGGCGGCGACCGTATCGAGGTCGTGGTCGCCGATCGGTCGGAGATCCCGCGCGTGGTGAAGGTCGTCGCCCGGGTCTGCGACGGTGAACCCGAGGTGGAGGAGGGGGAGTCGCGGGTGCACGCGCCCGTCGTCGACCGCGTCTCCGCCCTCACCGAGGTGGCCCGCACCCTCCAGGACGAGGGCGTGAAGGTCGAGGACATCGGACTGCGCAGGCCGAGCCTCGACGACGTGTTCCTGCGCCTGACCGGACACCGCACGGAGAAGGAGACAGCGGCATGAGCACCATGGAGGCCACTCACGGCCGTACCTACTGGGTCCTCGCCGACGTCTGGAACATCGTCCGCCGCGGACTCACCCACTACCAGCGCCAACCGATCAACATCGCCTGGCAGTTGGGCTTCCCGATCCTCTCCGTCCTGCTCTACGGCTATGTCTTCGGCAGCGCCATGCAGGTGCCCGGCGGCGGGGACTACAAGGACTTCCTGATGCCCGGCATGTTCGTGATGACGATGGCCTTCGGCTTCATCAACACCGCGACCCTGGTGGTGTACGACGCCACGAAGGGCGTGATCGACCGGTTCCGCTCGATGCCGATGGCCTCCTCCGCGGTGGTCGCGGGGCGCGGGGTGACCGATCTGCTCGTCGCCTGCGCCGAGTTGGCGATCATGATGCTCACCGCGGTGGCCA
The DNA here is from genome assembly GCF_040606575.1 of Streptomyces sp. NPDC005402. Taxonomy (NCBI): domain Bacteria; kingdom Bacillati; phylum Actinomycetota; class Actinomycetes; order Kitasatosporales; family Streptomycetaceae; genus Streptomyces; species Streptomyces sp. NPDC005402. The sequence continues at coordinate 461,559 of NZ_JBEXFB010000007.1, read as the reverse complement.
TGGGCTGGCGGCCCGACGGCGGGTTCGGTTTCCTCGCCGCCTTCGGACTGCTGCTGTGGCTCAGGTTCGCGCTGATCTGGGTCGGGGTGTGGCTGGGCCTGATGGTCCCCAACCCGGAGGCGGCGGGCGGACTGTTCGCGGTCGCCTTCCCGCTCACGATGATCTCCAGCATCTTCGTCGCGCCGCAGCTGATGCCCGACTGGCTGGGCGCGGTGGCCGCGTGGAACCCGATCTCCTCGACGGCGGCTGCCTCCCGGGACCTGTTCGGGACGCCGGTCGGGGGCGGGGACTCGTGGGTCGAGCAGCACGCGCTGCTGATGGCCGGGGTGTGGCCGGTGGTGCTCACGGCGATCTTCCTGCCGCTGGCGGTACGGAGGTTCCAGAAGCTGAGCCGGTGACGTCCCGCGCACAAGGCGACGTCCAGTGTCTTGACGTGTCCATGTGACCTGACTTCCATGGGAGGTGCAGGGTGATGGGAGCGCTCCCATCGAGTTCCGGGCCCGCGCCTCCCGAGAGGAAGCAGCGAACATGTTCCGCAGCTTGCGAAGAGCGCTGTGCGCGGTGGCGGCGGCTCTCCTGGTGCCGCTGGGGGCCGCCGGTCTTCAGACGGCCGACGCCGCCGAGGCAGTCGGCGCCGGCTACTGGCACACCAGCGGCCGTCAGATCCTGGACGCGTCGGGGCAGCCGGTCCGGATCGCCGGGATCAACTGGTTCGGCTTCGAGACCGACAACCACGTCGTCCACGGCCTCTGGTCACGTGACTACAAGTCCATGATCGACCAGATGAAGTCGCTGGGCTACAACACGATCCGCATCCCCTACAGCGACGACATCTTCAAGTCGGGCACCGTCCCCAACAGCATCGACTTCTCCAGCGGCAAGAATGCCGACCTCCAGGGGCTGAACTCTCTGGGCGTACTGGACAAACTCGTGTCGTACGCCGGCCGGGACGGCCTCAAGGTCATCCTCGACCGGCACCGTCCCGACTCCGGCGGCCAGTCGGCGCTCTGGTACACGGCCGCGGTCCCGGAGTCGACGTGGATCGCCAACCTCAAGGCGCTGGCGACGCGTTACCAGGGCCAGGACGCGGTCGTGGGCATCGACCTGCACAACGAGCCCCACGATCCGGCCTGTTGGGGCTGCGGGGACACGGCGACGGACTGGCGGCTGGCCGCGCAGCGCGCCGGGAACGCCGTCCTGTCCGTCAATCCCGACCTGCTGATCTTCGTCGAGGGCGTGCAGACCTTCAACGGCGTCTCCGGCTGGTGGGGCGGCAACCTCATGGGCGTGGCCCAGTACCCGGTGCAGCTGAGCGTCGCGAACCGGGTCGTCTACTCCGCCCATGACTACGCGACGAGTGTGGCCCAGCAGAGCTGGTTCAGCGATCCGGCGTTCCCCGCCAACATGCCGGGGATCTGGGACAAGTACTGGGGCTACATCTTCAAGCAGAACATCGCCCCGGTGTGGGTGGGCGAGTTCGGCACCACCCTCCAGTCGACCGTGGACCAGAAGTGGCTGGCGGCACTGGTCTCGTATCTGCGCCCGACCTCGACGTACGGCGCCGACTCCTTCCACTGGACCTTCTGGTCCTGGAACCCCAACTCCGGTGACACGGGCGGGATCCTCAAGGACGACTGGCAGAGCGTGGACACCGTGAAGGACGGGTATCTGGCGAGTGTGAAGGCGCCGGGGTTCCCGAGTTCGGGCGGCGGTGACCCCGGTGACCCGGGCGGCGGCACGGCGGCCTGCACCGCCGCCTACACCGTCAGCAGTGACTGGGGCGGCGGCTTCAACGCCGAGGTGAAGGTGACCAATTCGGGGTCGACGGGTCTGTCCTCCTGGAAGGTGACCTGGACCTGGCCGGGCTCACAGAAGGTCACCTCCATGTGGAACGCGTCGTACACCCAGACCGGCTCCACCGTGACCGCGACGAACGCCTCCCACAACGGGGCGGTCCCGGTGGGCGGTTCGGCGGGCTTCGGGTTCGGTGGCGCGCCCGGGGGCGGGGGTGTGCCGAGTGTGACGTGCACGGCGACGTGAGGCCCGCGTGACGGAGGCGCTCGGTGGGTGCCGAGCGCCTCCAGATCAAAGGAGTTTCAAATCTTTCGTTGAGATGATTCTCATCAACGAGCTTCTTCGGCAGGATTCGGTCCGGATCGTGCATTTTCCGGTCCGGACCCAACCCCCCATGGTTTGAGAGAACTTCATGAGAAGAAGCGCAGTCGTACTGTGCGGCGCGACCGTCGTCCTGGCCGGGACGCTCACCGCCGTCCCCGCCGAGGCCGGCACGTCGCTCTCCGCGGCCACCGCCCAGGCGGCGGCGAAGGTCAGCTGGAAGAAGTGCGGCACGGAGGACTACCCGACCCTGCAGTGCGGGTCGGTGAAGGTGCCGCTCGACTACGCCAAGCCGCAGGGCCGGAAGATAACCCTGGCCCTGTCCCGGGTTCCGCACACCGCGAAGAAGTACCAGGGCCCGCTGCTGGTCAACCCCGGCGGCCCCGGCGGCAGCGGTCTCGGCCTCGCCGAATTCGTCGCGGGCGCACTGCCCAAGGCGGTCGCGTCCCAGTACGACGTCATCGGCTTCGACCCGCGCGGCGTGGGTGACAGCAAGCCCGCCCTCGACTGCAAGCCGGGCTACTTCAACCCGGTGCGCCCGGACTCCGTGCCGAGCACCCTCGCGATCGAGAAGGCGAACCTGGAGCGCGCCAAGTCCTTCGCCGCCGCCTGCGGCCGCAAGTACGCGGACGTGCTGCCGTACATCAACACGATCAACGCCGTGAAGGACATGGACTCGATCCGCAAGTCCCTCGGCGCCAAGAAGATCAACTACTTCGGCTACTCGTACGGCACCTACCTGGGCCAGGTCTACGCCAAGCTCTTCCCGGGCCAGGTGCGCCGCCTGGTGCTGGACTCGATCGTCGACCCCGACGGGGTCTGGTACGACGCCAACATCTCGCAGGACTACGCCTTCGACGCCCGGCAGAAGGCGTTCATGGCGTGGATCGCCAAGTACGACTCCACCTACAAGCTCGGTACCGACCCGGCCAAGGTCGGCGCCAAGTGGTACGCGATGCGGGCGGCCCTCGCCAAGACCCCGGCCGGCGGCAAGGTGGGCGCCTCCGAGCTGGAGGACACCTTCATCCCCGGCGGCTACTACAACGGCTACTGGCCCTCCCTCGCCCAGGCGTTCGCGGCGTACGTGAACCACAAGGACACCGCCCCGCTCGTCAAGGCGTACGAGGGCATGGCGGCCATCGACGCCTCCGGCGACAACGGTTACAGCGTCTACACCGCCGTGCAGTGCCGTGACGTCGCCTGGCCGCGCGACTGGAACCAGTGGCGCAAGGACAACTGGGCCGTGTACGAGAAGGCCCCGTTCATGGCCTGGAACAACGCCTGGTACAACGCGCCGTGCGCGTTCTGGCCGACCAAGCCGGCGAAGCCGGTGAACGTCGCCAACTCCAAGCTCCCGCCGGTGCTGCTGTTCCAGGCGACGAACGACGCGGCCACCCCGTACCAGGGCGGCGTCACCGTGCACCGCCTGCTCAAGCACTCCAGCCTGGTCGTCGAGCAGGGCGGCGGCAACCACGGCATCTCGCTGAGCGGCAACGCATGCCTCGACAACTACCTGGCCAAGTACCTGACTGACGGCACGGTCCCGCGCGGCCACGGCACGGCCGACGCGGTCTGCAAGAAACTCCCGGACCCGACACCGCTGGAGTCTCAGTCGGCGAAGTCGGCCCTGAGCGGCACATCGGAGCCGGGCGCCACGGTTCCCGGTGGTGCCGCCCTGCACGGGATACTCGGCTTCCGAGGTTGAGTCCGACCTGAACGACCCTGAGGGCGCCCGGTGTTCACCGGGCGCCCTCGCTGTCTGTCGATCACCGATGGCATGTTCACCCGTGCGATTGACCATGTGGGCATCTGAACGTGGAGCGTGTGTTTGCTCGATTACGTTCCGTCGCATGGTCAGTTCACCACATGACGCCGTGCATCGGATCTTCCGGGAGGAGACCGATCTCCTGGCTCGGCTCGTGCCGGAGGCAGGCGTCAAGTTCCCCGAGTACAGCTCGATCGAGCCGCTCGACACCGATCTCGTACCGGTTGCCGCCGATTCTGCTGGTCGTGTGCCGGGACAAGAAGACGGCGGCATGGGCGAAGCAGCCCATCCGCATCGGGCGAAGTTTCCATACGAGCATGGAGGTGTTTCCCCTGGTCCTGGGACCGATCGGCGTGCGTCCGATCACCGATCCGGAGGAGGCGGCGAAAGACCCGGCCCTCACCACGATCTCCGTGCTCATCAACGGCAAGGACCAAGGTTCACTCCGATGGTGAGGCCAGGGGAGAGGCCAAGGCCGTCCTTCGGGTTCTCCGTACGCGGGGTGTCGAGGTCTCGGAGTCCGTGGAGGAACGGGTCATGGCCTGCGTCGACCTGGAGGTCCTGGAGACCTGGCTCGACCGTTCCCTGAGCGTGGAGAGCGCCGAGGAACTGTTCGGCGAGGAGTGAGTGGCCTGCCTCAGGACGAGAGAAGGGCGCCCGGCGAGAACCGGGCGCCCTTCGTCGTCGTACCGGAAAGATCAGAGCTTCTCGATCACGTAGTCGACGCACTTGGTGAGCGCCTCGACGTCCGCCGGGTCGATCGCCGGGAACATCGCGACGCGGAGCTGGTTGCGGCCGAGCTTGCGGTAGGGCTCGGTGTCGACGATGCCGTTGGCGCGCAGGACCTTGGCGATCGCGGCGGCGTCGATCTCGTCGGAGAAGTCGATCGTGCCGATGACCTGGGAGCGCTTGGCCGGGTCGGTGACGAACGGGGTCGCGTGCTTGGACTCCTCCGCCCAGCTGTACAGGCGGCTCGAGGAGTCCTTCGTGCGGGCCGTGGACCACGCGAGACCACCCTGGCCGTTGATCCACTCCAGCTGCTGGTTCAGCAGGAACAGGGTGGCCAGCGCCGGGGTGTTGTACGTCTGGTTCTTGCGGGAGTTGTCGATCGCCGTCGGCAGAGAGAAGAACTCCGGGACGTGGCGGCCGGACGCGTGGATCCGCTCGGCGCGCTCGATCGCCGCAGGGGAGAACACGCCGATCCACAGGCCGCCGTCGGAGGCGAAGGACTTCTGCGGGGCGAAGTAGTAGACGTCCGTCTCGGCGATGTCGACCGGGAGGCCGCCGGCGCCGGAGGTGGCGTCGACCAGGACCAGCGACCCGGAGTCCGCGCCCGCGACACGCTTCAGCGGGGCCGCGACACCCGTCGACGTCTCGTTGTGGGTGAAGGCGTACACGTCGACGCCCGCCTCGGCCTGCGGCTCCGGGTGCGTGCCGGGGTCGGAGGAGATCACGGTCGGCTCGGCCAGCCAGGGAGCCAGCTTGGAGGCCTTCGCGAACTTCGACGAGAACTCGCCGAAGGTCAGGTGCTGCGACTTGTTCTCGATCAGGCCGTGCGTCGCCACGTCCCAGAAGGCGGTGGAGCCGCCGTTGCCGAGGACGACCTCGTAGCCCTCGGGGAGCTGGAACAGCTCGGAGATGCCCTCGCGGACCTGGCCGACCAGGTTCTTGACGGGAGCCTGGCGGTGGGAGGTGCCGAGGAGGGAGGTGCCGGTCGCGGCCAGCGCGTCCAGCGCTTCCGTCCGCACCTTGGAGGGGCCCGCGCCGAATCGACCGTCGGCGGGCTTGATGTCAGCGGGAATCTGGATCTCAGCCACGAGGGGAGCGTAGCCGTTGGGGGAAACCTGGTCGAAACGTAGTCCGTCGGGTGAGACGGCGGTGTTGACCCGACTGGTTTGCTGGAGTCATGACGGATCTTGAGGCCGACCTGCGCAAGGCCGTCCGGGGTGAGGTCGGTTTCGACGTCACCTCCCGGGCCCTGGTCACCATGGACGCGTCCAACTACCGGCGTGTGCCCCTCGGGGTCGTCGCCCCGCGGGACGCCGACGACGTGGCCGCCGTACTGGAGGTCTGCCGCACCCACGGCGTCCCCGTCGTTCCCCGCGGTGGCGGTACCTCCATCGCCGGGCAGGCCACCGGTACCGGGGTCGTGCTGGACTTCACCCGGCACCTGAACCGGGTCCTGGCGCTCGACCCCGAGGCGCGTACCGCCGTCGTCCAGCCCGGTCTCGTGCTCGACCGGCTCCAGGACGCCGCCGCCCCGCACGGGCTCCGCTTCGGGCCCGACCCCTCCACCCACAGCCGGTGCACGCTCGGCGGAATGATCGGCAACAACTCCTGCGGCTCGCACTCGGTGGCGTGGGGGACGACCGCGGACAGTGTGGCGGAGCTGGACGTCGTCACCGCGCGCGGACAGCGGCTGCGGCTCGGGCAGGGGTGGGCCGGGGCGCCCGCGGGACTGCGGGAACTGGTCGACGGTGAGCTCGCGCGCCTGCGGACCGGCTTCCCCGAGCTGCCCCGCCGGATCTCCGGGTACGCCCTGGACGCCCTCCTGCCGGAACACCGGGCCGACGTCGCCCGGTCCTTCTGCGGCAGCGAGGGCACCCTCGGCGTGCTCACCGAGGCCGTGGTCCGGCTGGTGGAGGCGCCACGCGCGCGTGCGCTCGCCGTCCTCGGGTACGCGGACGAAGGCGCGGCCGCCGAGGCCGCCGCCGGGCTGCTGGTGCACCGCCCCCTGACGGTGGAGGGCATGGCGGCCGACCTGGTGCCCTCGGCGGCCGCGCTGCCTCGGGGCGGTGCCTGGCTGTTCGTGGAGACCGGCGGCTCCTTTGAGGCCGAGGCACACGCGCGTGCGGCGGAGATCGTGCGCGCGGCCGACGTCCTCGACGCCCTCGTGGTGACCGACCCGGCCGGGCAGCGGGCCCTGTGGCGCATCCGTGAGGACGCCAGCGGCACGGCGACCCGCATGCCGGACGGGACCGAGGCCTGGCCCGGCTGGGAGGACTGCGCGGTGCCGCCGCAGCGGCTGGGCGCGTACCTGCGGGACTTCCGGGGACTGCTGGGCGCGCATGGGCTGCGCGGGACGCCGTACGGACACTTCGGCGACGGGTGTATCCACGTCCGGATCGACTGCGACCTGCTCACGGAGGCGGGGATCGGGAGGTTCCGGCGCTTCTCCGAGGAGCTCGCCGAGCTGGTGGCGGCGCACGGCGGATCGCTGTCCGGGGAGCACGGGGACGGCCAGGCGCGGGCCGAACTGCTGCCGAGGATGTACGGCGACGAGATGGTCGCCCTGTTCGAGCGGGCGAAGGCGGTGTGGGACCCGGACGACCTGCTCAACCCGGGGATGCTGGTCCGCCCGGCACCCCTCGACTCCCACCTCCGCTTCTCCGTCCTGCCCCGCGAGCCGGTCGACGTCGCCTTCGGGTACCCGGCCGACGGCGGTGACTTCTCCGCCGCCGTACGACGCTGCGTCGGGGTCGCGAAATGCCGTACGACACCGGCGACCGGGTCCGCCGTCATGTGCCCGTCCTTCCGGGCCACCGGCGAGGAGGCGCACTCCACGCGCGGGCGGGCCCGGCTGCTGCACGAGATGCTCGCCGGTGAACTGGTCACCGACGGCTGGCGTTCGACGGAGGTCCGTGACGCGCTGGACCTGTGCCTGTCCTGCAAGGGCTGCCGGTCCGACTGCCCGGTCGGGGTCGACATGGCCACCTACAAAGCGGAGTTCCTGCACCACCACTACACGGGACGACGGCGCCCCGCGTCCCACTACAGCATGGGCCGGCTGCCGGTCTGGCTGCGCCTGGTGGACCGTGTGAGGGCGGCCGCGGTGGTCAACACCCTCGCCTCGGTACGGCCGTTGGCGGCCCTCGCCAAGCGGCTCGGCGGGATCGCGCCCGAGCGGCGGATCCCCAAGGTGGCGACGGAGACGTTCAGCCGGTGGTGGAGCAGGCGACCGGCCCGCGCCACCGGCGAGCACACGGTCATCCTGTGGCCGGACACCTTCACCGAGCACCTCTCGCCCTCCGTGGGGCAGGCCGCCGTACGCGTGCTGGAGGCGGCGGGGCTGCGGGTGGCGCTGCCGCCCACCGTGCACCTGGAGAAGGCGCCCGTGGGCGACGGCAGGACGGTCGCCCTCGACCCCGTGTCCCTGCTGCGCGGCCGGGGCCGGGTCTGCTGCGGACTGACGTACGTGTCGACGGGCCAACTCGACCTCGCCCGTACGGTGTTGCGCCGCACCCTCGACCTGATGGCCCCGGTGCTGGAGTCCCGGGCCCCGGTCGTCGTCCTGGAACCGAGCTGCGCGGCCGCCCTCCGCACGGACCTGCCCGAACTGCTGCACGACGATCCGCGGGCCGCCCTGCTCGCCTCCCGGGTCCTCACCTTCGCGGAGGCGCTGGAACGACTCGCCCCCGACTGGCGGCCGCCGTCCCTGAACCGCCCGGCCGCCGGCCAGACCCACTGCCACCAGCACGCGGTCCTGGGCGACGCCCCCGACCGCCGACTGCGCGAGGCCGCCGGCCTCACCGGCGAGTTGACCGGCGGCTGCTGCGGCCTGGCGGGCAACTTCGGCTTCGAGGAAGGCCACTTCGAGGTGTCGCGGGCCTGCGCGGACGAGCAACTGCTGCCGTCGGTACGCCAGGCACCCGAGGGCGCGGTGGTACTGGCCGACGGCTTCTCCTGCCGTACGCAGCTGGAGCAGCTGGCGGGGGTGCGGGGGCGGCATCTGGCGGAGGTGCTGGCGGAGGGACTGGGACCGGCCTGAACGTGCCGTACGGCCGCCCCGGCGCCCACTGGCGCGACGGACAGGGAGGCGCTGGAGGTGTTCGGGCCACCTGACGGCGGAGGACCCTTGGCTTGAGAGACTCCCGCCATGAACACGAGCACGTGGGCCCTGCGTCCCGCGCACCCCGCAGACGTCGAGCCGATAGCCGAGCTGCGGGCCGTGGTGATGCGCCCCGACCTGGAGCGGCTGGGGCGGTTCGACGAGCACCGGGTGCGACAGCGGTTCCGGGACGCCTTCGTCGCACGGCACATGTCGATCATCGTGACCGAGGGCCGGTTCGCGGGCTGTGTCGCGCTGCGTCCCGCCGAGGACACGCACTGGCTGGAGCACTTCTTCATCGACCCGGAACTCCAGGGCCACGGCCTCGGCTCGGCCGTCCTGCGCAGCCTGCTCGCCCGGACCGACGCCGACGGCGAACCCGTCCGCCTGAACGTCCTCCAGGGCAGCGCGGCCCGGCGACTGTACGAGCGGCACGGGTTCACGGTGGAGAGCGAGGACACGGTGGACGTCTTCATGGTGCGCGGGCCGGGTCGGTAGTGGCTCGGGGGACAGTCGTATAACGGGTTTACGCCCATGACTCAGTCCACTATCGTGAACTGAGTAGTGCAGCATGATGGACGAACTCCGAGTCGACCCCTGGAAGCCCCGTGACCCCCTCCAGCAGCGCCCCGACGTCGTCGCCGAGCACGGCCTCGGTGGCCGCCACGCCCACCGGTGGGCCCCGCCGCTTCGGCTCCCTCGGTCCCGTCGGCCTGGTGCTCGCCGGAGGTGTCTCCGTGCAGTTCGGGGCGGCGCTGGCCGTGACCCTGATGCCGAGGGCGGGCGCTCTCGGGGTCGTGACCCTGCGCCTGCTGGTGGCCGCGCTCGTCCTCCTCGTCGTCTGCCGCCCCCGGCTGCGCGGGCACTCCCGTACCGACTGGGGCACGGTCGTCGCCTTCGGCCTCACCCTCGCCGCGATGAACGGCCTCTTCTACCAGGCCGTCGACCGCATCTCGCTCGGCGCCGCCGTGACCCTGGAGTTCCTCGGCCCCCTCGCCCTCTCGGTGCTCGCCTCCCGCCGCGCGGTCAACACCGTCTGGGCCGCGCTCGCGCTCGCCGGGGTCTTCCTCCTCGGCGGCGGCGACTTCGGCGACCTGGACCCCGCGGGCGTGGCCTTCGCGCTGGGCGCGGGCGCCATGTGGGCGTCGTACATCGTCTTCAGCGCGCGCACCGGCCGCCGCTTCCCACAGGCCGACGGCCTCGCCCTGGCGATGGCGATCGGCGCGCTGGCGTTCCTGCCGCTCGGCATCGCGGAGTCCGGCACCAGGCTGCTCGACCCGGTGACCGTGGGCCTCGGTGCGGCGGTGGCCCTGATGTCCTCCGTCCTGCCCTACACCCTCGAACTCCTCGCCCTGCGCAACCTCCCCGCCTCCGCCTTCGCGATCCTCATGAGCCTGGAGCCGGCCATGGCCGCCCTCGCGGGCTTCCTGATCCTGGACCAGACACTGTCCGCGCTTCAGGCACTCGCGGTCGCCCTGGTGATCGCGGCGAGCATGGGGGCGGTACGGACGCAGGTGGGGCGGGGCAGGGCCAGCACTCCGTGAGCGGTACCGGGGCGGGTCTCCTGGCCCTGTCTCCCACACGGGGGCTGCTCGCTGTCGCCGGTGAAGGGCTGCCGCCCGAGTCCGTCACCGGGCCGTGCATACCGTAGGTGCCGTACCGGGGCGGTGTCCGGGTCGGCGCGGGGGGTGCCGGCGGCGGAACCGGGGTGATACTCCTGCCTTCCGTCGCCGTCACGGCCTGGCGGGCCCCGTAAACCTCGCAGGCCTCAGTCGCCGGCGCCGGGGCAGACGTCATCCCGCGGGCGTCAGTCCACAACCTTCTCCCACACCGAGACATGCTGCTCACTGTCCGCTGTGAAGGGCTGCCGCCCCCAGTCCTCCCACCGGTCCCGCAGCCGCATGCCGGCCAGCCGGGCCATCAGGTCGAGTTCGGCGGGCCAGACGTAACGGAAGGGGATGGACCGGAACGATCCCTGCCCGTCCTCCGTGACGTTGACGTGGTGGGAGGCCATCGCCTGGGTGGCCACGTCGTAGGTGTCGAAGCCGAGGCGGTTCTCGCCGACGTGGAAGGGGACGGCGTTCTGCCCGGGCGGGAGTTTCCGCAGCTGGGGGACCATGACCTCGACGACGAAGGTGCCACCTGGCTCCAGATGGTCGGCGACATTGCGGAAGCAGTCCACCTGGGCGTCCTGGGTCGTCAGGTTCATGATCGTGTTGAAGACCAGGTAGGCGACCGAGAAGGTGCCGGGCGCGCGGGCCGTCGCGAAGTCCCCGACCGTCACCCCGACCGCCTCACCACCGGGCTTGGCCCGCAGCCGGTCCGCCATCGCCCGGGACAGCTCGATCCCGTGCACCTCGACGCCATGCCCGGCCAGCGGCAAGGCGATGCGCCCGGTCCCGATGCCCAGTTCCAGGGCCCGCCCCTCTCCGGCCAGCTCCGCCAGCACGCCAACGGCCGGATCGACCGCGTCCGCCGTGAACATCGCCGCCGCCGACTCGTCGTACGTCGCCGCGACGGACTCTCCGAAATAACCGTCGTCATCGATCACCGGAGGACCGTACTGCGGGGGAGGACGCGGGCGCCTTCGAAATCGGCGTCCTGAATTAATGCAAGCACGCTTGCTTGTTTTCGAAGTCGCTGACATCCTCGCCCCATGGCAGACCCCACGCCCGTCATCGACGACCTGTGTGCGGAGAGCGAGGAACTCGACCTGCTGGTAGCGGAGTTGAGCCAGGAGCAGTGGTCGCTGCCGACCCCCGCCCCCGGCTGGACCGTCGCCCACCAGATCGCCCACCTCGCCTGGACCGACCACTCCTCCCTGCTCGCCGTCACCGACCAGAAGGCCTTCTCCCGCGAGGTCGAGAAGGCGCTGGCCGCGCCCGGGGACTTCGTGGACGACGGCGCGGAGGAGGGCGCCCGCAAACCTCCGGCACGACTGCTCGCCTACTGGCGGGCGGGACGCGAGGACCTGGCGGAGGCCCTGCGCGCGGCACCCGAGGGGGCCCGTTTCCCCTGGTACGGCCCGCCCATGTCCACCGCCTCCATGGCCACCGCCCGTCTCATGGAGACCTGGGCCCACGGCCTGGACGTGGCGGAGGCGCTGGGGGTGGCCCGTGCGGCGACCGACCGGATCCGGCACATCGTCCGCCTCGGTGTCCGCACCCGTGACTTCGCCTTCGGGGTGCACGGCCTGACCCCGCCCTTCGAACAGTTCCGCATCGAACTCACCGCTCCCTCCGGCGAGTTGTGGTCCTACGGCCCCGAGGACGCCGCCGCCCGCGTCACCGGCCCCGCCCTCGACTTCTGCCTCCTGGTCACCCAGCGTGCCCATCGAGCCGACCTCGCCCTGACCGCCGTAGGAGAGGACGCCGACCAGTGGCTCGACATCGCCCAGGCCTTCGCGGGCCCGCCGGGCGTGGGGCGCCCGGCGAGGGGGACGGCCGGATGACCCCCCTGCGGATCGGCAACGCCTCCGGTTTCCACGGCGACCGCCTTGCACTGTGTGCCGTGGGCATGGAGGCGGGTCCTTGGCCCGACATCGCTCCAGCACCGCAGGCTTTCGCAGACCCGCCCGGCGTTGGCCGCCCGGAGAGGAGGGCGGCCGGATGACCGCCCTGCGGATCGGCAACGCCTCCGGGTTCTACGGCGACCGCTTCGACGCCCTGCGCGAGATGCTCACCGGCGGCGAGCTCGACGTCCTCACCGGCGACTACCTCGCCGAACTCACCATGCTCATCCTCGGCCGGGACCGGCTGAAGGACCCCGACGGCGGATACGCCCGCACCTTCCTGCGCCAACTCGAGGAATCCCTCGGCCTCGCGCACGAGCGGCGCGTCCGGATCGTCGCCAACGCCGGGGGTCTCAACCCCGCCGGACTGGCCTCTCGCATAAGGGAGTTGGCGGACCGGCTCGGCCTGCCGGTCCGGGTCGCCCATGTCGAGGGCGACGATCTCACCGCCGGGCACCCCGGCGCCCTCGCCGCCCACGCCTACCTCGGCGGCTTCGGCATCGCGGCCTGTCTCAAGGAGGGCGCGGACGTGGTGGTGACCGGCCGGGTGACGGACGCGGCCCTGGTCACCGGGCCCGCCGCCGCCCACTTCGGCTGGGGGCCAGGGGACCACGACCGTCTCGCGGGGGCCGTCGTCGCCGGGCACGTCCTGGAGTGCGGGACACAGGCGACCGGCGGCAACTACGCGTTCTTCACCGACGGCGAGCGGGATCTGAGAAGGCCCGGCTTCCCCCTCGCCGAGCTCCACGAGGACGGCACCGCCGTCATCACCAAGCACCCCGGCACCGGCGGCTTCGTGGACGTCGGCACGGTGACCGCCCAGCTGCTGTACGAGACCCAGGGCGCCCGGTACGCCGGCCCCGACGTCACCGCCCGGCTCGACACGGTCCGGCTCACCCGGGACGGCCCCGACCGCGTCCGGATCTCCGGTGTCCGCGGTGAGGCCCCGCCGCCCACCCTCAAGGTCGGCCTCAACCGCCTCGGCGGCTTCCGCAACGAGGTCACCTTCGTCCTGACCGGCCTGGACATCGAGGCCAAGGCCGCGCTGGTGCGGGAGCAGTTGGAGCCACACCTGGCCAAGGTCACCGACACGCGCTGGGATCTGGTCCGCACCGACCGCCCGGACGCCGACACGGAGGAGACCGCCAGCGCGCTGCTGAGGCTGGTCGTCCGGGACGCGGATCAGGAGGTCGTCGGGAGGGCGCTCAGCGGGGCCGCCGTGGAGCTGGCCCTCGCGAGCTACCCCGGGTTCCATGTGCTGGCGCCACCGGGAAAGGGATCGCCCTACGGGGTCTTCGAGGATGTGTACGTCCCCCATAGCGCCGTGAACCATATGGCCGTCCTCCACGACGGGCGTCGCATCCCCGTGGTACCGGCCCAGGAGACCGCCGTACTCGAGAAGCCACCGGAACCACCCCTGCCCGAGCCCCTGCCGCCCGGTCCGACCCGACGGGCCCCCCTCGGGCTCGTCGCCGGGGCCCGCAGCGGTGACAAGGGCGGGAACGCCAACGTGGGCGTGTGGGCACGGACCGACGAGGGCTGGCGGTGGCTCGCGCACACGCTGACCGTCGACCGGGTGCGCGAACTCCTTCCGGAGACAGCGGACTTGGACGTCACCCGGCACGACCTCCCGCAGCTCCGCGCCCTGAACTTCGTCGTCGAGGGGATTCTCGGCGAGGGCGTCGCCGCCCAGCACCGTTTCGACCCGCAGGCCAAGGCCCTCGGCGAATGGCTGCGCTCCCGCCACCTGGAGATCCCGGAGTCCCTGCTGTGACGATCCTGCGGACCACCCTCGACACCACCGGCCCCGACTACCAGGCCCACCGCGAAGCCATGCTCGGCAAGCTCGCCGACCTGGACACCGAGCACGCGAAGGCGCTCGCGGGCGGGGGCGAGAAGTACGTCCAACGGCATCGCAAGCGCGGCAAGCTGCTCGCCCGGGAGCGCATCGAGCTGCTCCTCGACCCCGACACGCCCTTCCTGGAACTGTCCCCGCTGGCCGCCTGGGGCAGCGACTACACGGTCGGCGCCTCCCTCGTCACCGGGATCGGGGTGGTGGCAGGCGTGGAGTGCCTGATCACCGCCAACGACCCGACCGTGCGCGGCGGTGCGAGCAACCCGTGGTCGTTGAAGAAGGCCCTGCGCGCCAACGACATCGCCCTCGCCAACCGCCTTCCCTGCATCAGCCTGGTGGAGTCCGGCGGCGCCGATCTGCCGTCCCAGAAGGAGATCTTCATCCCGGGCGGGGCCATCTTCCGCGATCTGACCCGGCTGTCGGCGGCCGGCATCCCTACCGTCGCCGTCGTCTTCGGCAACTCCACCGCGGGCGGCGCGTACGTCCCCGGCATGTCCGACCACGTGATCATGGTCAAGGAGCGGGCCAAGGTGTTCCTCGGCGGTCCGCCCCTCGTCAAGATGGCCACCGGTGAGGAGAGCGACGACGAGTCCCTCGGTGGTGCCGAGATGCACGCGCGCGTGTCGGGCCTCGCGGACTACTTCGCCGTGGACGAGCAGGACGCGCTCCGGCAGGCCCGGCGAGTCGTCGCCCGCCTCAACCACCGCAAGGCGTACGGCGATCCGGGCCCCGCCGAGCCCCCCGAGTACGACCAGGACGAGCTCCTCGGCATCGTCCCCGGCGATCTCCGCACCCCCTTCGACCCGCGCGAGGTCATCGCCCGGATCGTCGACGCCTCCGACTTCGACGAGTTCAAGCCCCTGTACGGCACCAGCCTGGTGACGGGGTGGGCGGCGCTCCACGGATATCCGGTCGGCGTACTGGCGAACGCCCAGGGGGTCCTGTTCTCCGAGGAGTCCCAGAAGGCGGCCCAGTTCATCCAGCTCGCCAACCAGCGCGACATCCCGCTGCTCTTCCTGCACAACACCACCGGCTACATGGTCGGCAAGGAGTACGAGCAGGGCGGCATCATCAAACACGGCGCGATGATGATCAACGCGGTCAGCAACTCGAAGGTCCCGCACCTCTCCGTCCTGATGGGCGCCTCCTACGGCGCGGGCCACTACGGCATGTGCGGCCGCGCCTACGACCCCCGCTTCCTCTTCGCCTGGCCCAGCGCCAAGTCGGCCGTCATGGGCCCCCAGCAACTCGCCGGCGTGCTCTCCATCGTCGCCCGCCAGTCGGCCGCGGCGAAGGGACTGCCGTACGACGAAGAGGGCGACGCCGCCCTGCGCGCCATGGTGGAGCAGCAGATCGAGTCCGAGTCGCTGCCCATGTTCCTGTCCGGGCGGCTCTACGACGACGGCGTCATCGACCCCCGCGACACCCGGACGGTCCTGGGAATGTGCCTGTCCGCGATCCACACCGCGCCTTACGAGGGCGCGCGCGGCGGCTTCGGCGTCTTCCGGATGTGAGGAAAACCCAGTGATTTCAGCACTCCTTGTGGCCAACCGGGGCGAGATCGCCTGCCGGATCTTCCGCACCTGCCGTGAGCTGGGCATCCGGACGGTCGCCGTGCACTCGGACCCGGACGCGAACGCCCTCCACACGCGCGTGGCGGACGCGGCCGTACGACTCCCGGGAGCGGCCCCTGCCGACACCTACCTGCGCGCCGACCTGATCGTGAAGGCGGCGCTCGCCTCCGGCGCCGACGCGGTGCACCCCGGCTACGGCTTCCTCTCCGAGAACGCCGACTTCGCGCGCGCCGTCCTGGACGCGGGCCTGGTCTGGATCGGACCGCCCCCGTCCGCGATCGAGGCGATGGCGTCCAAGACCCGCGCGAAGCAGCTCATGGGGCTGGCTCCGCCGGGGGAGGTCACCGAGTCCGACCTGCCGGTGCTGGTGAAGGCGGCCGCGGGCGGCGGAGGCCGCGGCATGCGGGTCGTCCGCCGTATCGAGGAGCTGCCCACAGCCCTGGAGAGCGCCCGCGCCGAGGCCATGAGCGCGTTCGGCGACGGCGAGGTCTTCGTCGAGCCGTACGTCGAGGACGGCCGTCACGTGGAGGTCCAGATCCTCGCCGACACCCACGGCACGGTCTGGGCCCTGGGCACCCGCGACTGCTCCCTCCAGCGCCGCCACCAGAAGGTGATCGAAGAGGCCCCGGCCCCCGGACTCCCGGCGGACCTCAGCGAGGAACTGCGCGAACTGGCCGTACGAGCGGCCCGTGCGGTGGACTACGTGGGCGCGGGCACGGTCGAGTTCCTGGTCTCCGGCACCAAGGCGCACTTCCTGGAGATGAACACCCGCCTCCAGGTCGAACACCCCGTCACGGAGGCGGTGTTCGGCGTCGACCTGGTCGCGGAACAGATCCGCGTCGCCGAAGGCGCCCCCTTGCCCGACGCGCCCCCACGCGCGCGTGGCCATGCCGTCGAAGCGCGCCTGTACGCCGAGGACCCCGCCCGGGACTGGACCCCGCAGACCGGCACCCTGCACCGCCTGTCCCTCTCACCCGCGGTCCGCCTGGACACGGGGTACGAGGACGGCGACCCGATCCCCGTCCACTACGACCCGATGCTCGCCAAGGTCGTCGCCCACGCCCCCACGCGCGCGGAGGCGGTCCGCAAACTGGCGGGCGCGCTGGAGAGGGCGACGATCCACGGCCCGACCACGAACCGGGACCTGCTGGTGAACTCCCTGCGCCACAAGGAGTTCACGACGGCCCGTATGGACACGGGCTTCTACGGCCGTCACCTGCCCGAACTCACCGAGCACGCACCCGACTCGCCGGCCCCCCTGGCCGCGGCCCTCGCGGACGCCCACGGCCGCTCCCCCTTCGGAGGCTTCCGCAACCTGCACTCGGCCCCGCAGACCAAGCGCTACGAGATGGCGGGCGAGGAGCACGAGGTCCACTACCGACACACCAGGGAGGGCCTGGAGGCGGACGGGGTCCGGGTGATCCACGCGGACGCGGGCGTGGTCGTACTCGAAGTGGACGGTGTGCGGCGGAAGTTCGAGGTGGCGAGGTACGGCGACCAGGTCCACGTCAACGGGACGACTCTGACGGCCCTACCCCGCTTCCCCGACCCGACGTCCCAGCACGCCCCGGGCTCATTGCTGGCCCCCATGCCGGGAACGGTCGTCCGGGTCGTGGACGGCCTCACAGAGGGATCAGCCGTGGAAGCCGGCCAGCCCCTTTTGTGGCTGGAGGCGATGAAGATGGAACACAAGATCACAGCTCCCGTGAAGGGCACGCTGGCCGCACTGAATGCGGTACCCGGCCAACAAGTGACGGTCGGCTCTCTACTCGCGGTTGTCGAACCTGCTTAGGGGCGCGGGGAACGGCGCGACCAGCCACAACGAAGGAGCCACATGCCCACGATCGAAACCGACGAGCACAAAGCCCTCCGAGCAGCCGTATCCGCCCTCGGCAAACGCCACGGCCGCACCTACGACCGAGAGGCACTCTGGGCCGAAGCGGCCAAGCTCGGCTACCTGGGCGTCAACCTGCCGGAGGCATACGGCGGCGGAGGCGGCGGAATCGCCGAGCTGTCCATCGTCCTGGAGGAGCTCGGCGCAGCCGGCGCCCCCCTCCTCATGATGATCGTGTCACCCGCCATCTGCGGCACGGTGATCGCCCGCTTCGGCACGGAGTCCCAGAAGCGCGACTGGCTCCCCGCACTCGCCGACGGCACCCGCACGATGGCCTTCGGCATCACGGAACCCGACGCCGGTTCCAACAGCCACCGCATCAGCACCACGGCCCGCCGCGACCCGGACACCGGAGACTGGCTCCTCACCGGCCGCAAGGTCTTCGTCTCCGGCGTCGACATAGCCGACGCCACCCTCATAGTCGGCCGTACGGAGGACTCCCGAACCGGACGCCTGAAGCCCTGCCTGTTCATCGTCCCCCGGGACTCCCCGGGCTTCGGCAGGCGCCGTATCGAGATGGAACTGGACGCCCCGGAGAAGCAGTTCGAGCTCACCCTCGACGACGTACGGCTCCCCGCCGAAGCCCTCGTGGGAGACGAGGACGCGGGCCTCCTGCAACTCTTCGCCGGCCTCAACCCCGAGCGCATCATGACGGCCGCCTTCGCGATCGGCATGGGCCGCTACGCCCTCTCCCGGGCGATCACGTACGCCAAGGACCGCACGGTGTGGAACACCCCCATCGGCGCCCACCAGGCCATCGCCCACCCCCTCGCCCAGGCGCACATCGACCTCGAACTCGCCCGCCTGATGATGCAGAAGGCCGCCCACCTCTACGACGAGGGCGACGACGTGGCCGCGGGAGAGGCCGCCAACATGGCGAAGTACGCCGCGGGGGAGGCCTGTGTGAAGGCCGTGGACCAGGCGGTCCACACCCTCGGCGGCAACGGTCTGACCCGGGAGTTCGGGATCGCCTCGTTGATAACGGCCGCGCGCGTGGCTCGTATCGCACCGGTCAGCAGGGAGATGATTCTCAACTACGTCTCCCACCAGACCCTGGGCCTGCCCAAGTCGTACTAGGCAGCCTGGGAATCAGGCCGTCTTGGAGGAACCGTGTTCCGCAGCGCGTACGCAGACGTCCAGCCCATAGAACTTCCCATCCACGACGCGGTGTTGGCCCGCGCCGCCGAGTTCGGTGACGCGCCCGCCCTGATCGACGGCACCGACGGCACCACCCTCACGTACGGACAGCTCGACCGGTTCCACCGCCGGGTCGCCGCGGGCCTCGCGGAGGCGGGCGTCGCCAAGGGGGACGTTCTCGCGCTGCACAGCCCCAACACGATCGCCTTCCCGACCGCGTTCTACGCCGCCACGCGCGCGGGTGCCTCCGTCACGACCGTGCACCCGCTGTCCACGCCGGCGGAGTTCGCCAAGCAGCTCAGCGACTCCGCGGCCCGCTGGATCGTCACCGTCTCGCCGCTCCTGGAAGCCGCACGCAGGGCCGCCGAACTCGCGGGCGGAGTGCGGGAGATCTTCGTCTGCGACAGCGCCCCCGGCCACCGTTCCCTCATCGACATGCTGGCCTCGACGGCCCCCGAGCCGGACGTCGCCATCGACCCGGTGGCGGACGTGGCGGCGCTGCCGTACTCCTCGGGCACCACCGGCACCCCCAAGGGCGTGATGCTCACGCACCGGCAGATCGCCACCAACCTCGCCCAGCTCCAACCGCTGATGTCGGCGGGCCCCGAGGACCGAATCCTCGCGGTTCTTCCCTTTTTTCACATCTACGGGCTCACCGCCCTCATGAACGCGCCCCTGCGCGTCGGCGCGAGCGTCGTCGTCCTGCCCCGCTTCGACCTGGAGACCTTCCTCGCGGCCATCCAGAACCACCGCATCACCGGCCTGTACGTGGCCCCGCCGATCGTCCTCGCCCTCGCCAAGCACCCGCTGGTCGAGCAGTACGACCTGTCGTCCCTGCGCTACATCGTCAGCGCCGCCGCCCCGCTGGACGCCCGACTCGCCGCCGCCTGTTCGGCCCGGCTCGGCCTCCCGCCCGTCGGCCAGGCGTACGGCATGACGGAACTCTCGCCCGGCACCCACGTCGTCCCGCTGTCCGCCATGCGGGAGGCACCGCCCGGAACCGTCGGCAAACTCATCGCCGGCACCGAGATGCGGATCGTCTCCCTCGACGACCCCGACAAGGACCTCGACATCGGCGAGCCCGGCGAGATCCTCATCCGAGGCCCGCAGATCATGAAGGGCTACCTCGGCCGCCCCGACGACACCGCCGCGATGATCGACCCCGACGGCTGGCTGCACACCGGGGACGTCGGCCATGTCGACGCCGACGGCTGGCTGTTCGTCGTCGACCGGGTCAAGGAGCTCATCAAGTACAAGGGCTTCCAGGTGGCCCCCGCCGAACTGGAGGCCCTCCTGCTCACCCACCCCGGCATCGCCGACGCGGCCGTCATCGGTGTCTACAACGACCAGGGCAACGAGGTCCCGCACGCCTTCGTCGTCCGTCAGCCCGCCGCCAGCGGCCTCTCCGAGAGCGAGGTCATGATGTACGTCGCCGAGCGCGTCGCCCCCTACAAACGCGTCCGCCAGGTCACCTTCGTCGACGCGGTGCCGCGGGCCGCGTCCGGCAAGATCCTCCGACGGCAGCTCAGGGAGCGCACATGACACTGATCGCCCGCACGCACGCGCGGGGCGTCGAGACCCTCACCCTCGACTCCCCGCACAACCGCAACGCCCTGTCGGCGGCGCTGGTGGGGGAGCTGGCCGACGCGTTCGAGGACTGCGCCAAGGACGCGGGCGTCCGGGCGATCGTCCTCACCCACCACGGCAACACCTTCTCCGCGGGCGCCGACCTGAAGGACCCGCCGGACCCGGACACCCTGGTCCGGCTCCTGCGGCGGATCGTGGAGCTCGGCAAGCCGGTCGTCGCACGCGTCACCGGCCATGTGCGCGCGGGCGGCCTCGGCCTCCTCGCCGCCTGCGACATCGCCGCCGCGTCCACAGGGTCGACCTTCGCCTTCACCGAGGTACGGATCGGCGTCGCCCCCGCGGTCATCTCGCTGACCCTGCTGCCCCGCACCGACCCCCGCGCCCTCGCCCGCCACTACCTCACCGGCGAGCGCTTCGACGCCGCCGAGGCCGCCCGTATCGGCCTGGTGACCGCGGCGGGCGACGACGTGGACGCCGTACTCGAACCGATCCTGGACGGTCTGCGCCGGGCCGCCCCCGAAGCCCTGGCCGAGACGAAACGGCTGCTCGCGGCTAGGGTGCTGGAGACCTTCGACCGGGACGCGGCCCATCTGACCGCGATCTCGGCCCGGCTGTTCGCCTCACCGCACGCGCGCGAGGGCATGACAGCCTTCCTGGAACGACGGGATCCCTCATGGGTGGTGTGACCACGATCGGCGACCGGGCCGACCGCGTGCCGAAGCAGGACCGCAGCCGGGCCACCCGGCAGCGCCTCCTCGAAGCGGCCGTCGCCTGCCTCGCCGAACACGGCTGGGCCGGCTCCACGGTCACCGTCGTCGCCGAACGCGCTGGCGTCTCCCGCGGCGCCGCCCAGCACCACTTCCCGACCAGGGAGGACCTCTTCACGGCAGCGGTCGAATACGTGGCGGAAGAACGTTCCACGGCCCTGCGAGCCCTGTTCCCGCAGGGCGCGGCGGACGACCGGCGCGCGGTGATCTCCGCCCTCGTCGACCTCTACACCGGCCCCCTCTTCCGCGCCGCCCTCCACCTCTGGGTAGCCGCCTCCAACGAGGAGCAACTGCGCCCCCGGGTGACGGAGTTGGAGGCACGCGTGGGCCGGGAGACGCACAGGATCGCGGTGGACCTGCTGGGCGCGGACGAGTCGAGGCCGGGCGTCCGGGAGACGGTCCAGGGCCTCCTGGACATGGCGAGGGGCTTGGGCCTGGCGAACCTGCTGACGGACGACGAGGCCAGACGGGACGGGGTGGTGACCCAGTGGGCGGTCCTGTTGAACGAGGTACTGCTGTAGCTCCTCAGGGGCGCGGGGAACCGCGCGACCAGCCACAAGCAGCCCGCAGTCGCCCACGCTCCTCAGACACCCCTCTCAGCGGGCGATGCCCCCGTACCCCTCGATGTCCTGAGGATCCCGAGCCGCCGGCCCCACATACCGCGCGGACGGCCGCACCAGCCGCCCCGTCCGCTTCTGCTCGAGAATGTGCGCCGACCACCCCGCCGTACGCGCGCACGTGAACATCGACGTGAACATGTGCGCCGGCACCTCCGCGAAGTCGAGGACGATCGCCGCCCAGAACTCCACGTTGGTGGCGAGCACCCGGTCCGGCCGCCGCGCGTGCAGCTCCGCCAGCGCCGCCTTCTCCAGCGCCTCCGCGATCTCGAACCGCGGCGCCCCCAGCTCACGAGCGGTACGACGCAACACGCGCGCGCGTGGGTCCTCGGCCCGGTACACCCGGTGCCCGAACCCCATCAGCCGCTCACCCCGGTCCAGCGCCTGCCTGACGTAGGCGTCCGCGTCGCCCGTCCGCTCGATCTCCTCGATCATCCCGAGCACGCGAGAGGGCGCGCCGCCGTGCAGCGGCCCGGACATCGCACCCACCGCCCCGGAAAGCGCGGCGGCCACATCCGCGCCGGTGGAGGCGATCACGCGCGCGGTGAACGTCGACGCGTTCATGCCGTGCTCCGCGGCGGACGTCCAGTACGCGTCCACGGCCGCGACATGCTTGGGGTCCGGCTCCCCGCGCCACCGGATCATGAACCGCTCGACGACGGACTGCGCCTTGTCGATCTCCCGCTGCGGCACCATGGGGAGCCCCTGCCCGCGCGCCGACTGGGCGACGTAGGAGAGAGCCATCACGGCCGCCCGGGCGAGGTCGGCACGCGCCTGCGCGGCATCGATGTCCAGCAGCGGTTTCAGCCCCCACACCGGGGCGAGCATGGCGAGCGCCGACTGGACGTCCACGCGGATGTCCCCGGAGTGCACCGGGATCGGGAACGGCTCGGCGGGCGGCAGACCGGGATTGAAGGCGCCGTCGACCAGCAGCCCCCACACGTTGCCGAACGAGACATGGCCGACCAGATCCTCGATGTCGACGCCCCGGTACCGCAGCGCGCCGCCCTCCTTGTCCGGCTCGGCGATCTCCGTCTCGAACGCGACGACTCCTTCGAGGCCAGGTACAAAACCGGGGTCAAAGCCGGGGTCGAGGTCGGACATCAGGCGGCTCCTCGTGATGTGAACGACGGATGTCGCCACGATATCCCCGAGTGCCACCTTTGGGGAGGGCAAGCGGCACTCAGTGCCACCATCCCCTGGGGAGGCGATCCGTACGGCAGGATGACGACGTGACCGACGCCGCACACGCCGTCTTCCCGGACCCCGCCTCCATGCGCGAGCAGTACCGCGCGGAGGGTCTCGCCGAGGCCGACCTGGCCGCCACGCCCGTCGAGCAGTTCGCGCGCTGGTTCAAGCAGGCGGCCACCGAGGCGCACCTCTTCGAGCCGAACGCCATGGTCGTCTCCACCGCGGACGCCGAGGGCCGCCCCAGCTCCCGCACGGTCCTGCTCAAGCAGTTCGACGAACAGGGCTTCGTCTTCTACACCAACTACGGCTCCCGCAAGGCGAGGGACCTCGCGCAGAACCCGTATGTCTGCCTGCTCTTCCCCTGGCACCCCATGGCCCGCCAGGTCATCGTCTCCGGCCTCGCCCGCCGCACCGGCCGCGACGAGACCGCCGCCTACTTCCGCACCCGCCCGCACGGCTCCCAGCTCGGCGCCTGGGCCAGCGCGCAGTCCTCGGCGATCGAGAGCCGCGAGCAGGTCGACACCGCCTACGCCGAGCTGGCCGCCCGCTACCCCGAGGGCGAACAGGTCCCGGTCCCGCCGCACTGGGGCGGCTTCCGGGTGGCACCGGAGACGGTCGAGTTCTGGCAGGGCCGCGAGAACCGCCTGCACGACCGGCTGCGGTACGTGGCGGAGCCGGACGGGAGCTGGCGGGTGGAGCGGCTGAGTCCCTGAACGCAGGCGACCCGCGAGCTCTGGGTCCCTCCGCCTTGCGGCGGGGGAGCCGGCCGGACGTTACCGGCGAGCTCGCGGGTCGGGTGACTGCGTTGGATTGGCCGGCTGCGTGCATCTCGTACACGCTGGTCCGGCACCGCACTCGGTGGGTGACGGGCCGCTAGCCCGCAGCCACCTCTTCCGTCCGGTATGAATACATCTGCCGAACCACCTCCTCTCCGAAGTACCTGAACCCTAAGAAAGCCACGGCCCCCGGTTCAACCCCTTTTTTCGAAGCAGTGGCGCCGACCGCCCCCGGAAGGCGATGGACGCGCCCGGAACGATCACCTAGCGTGCCGCGCATGACGCAGCGACGAGCGATCCTCAGCGGTTCCGCCTTCGAGGAACAGATCGGGTACGCGCGCGCCGTGGTCGACGGGGACCGGGTGCACGTGTCCGGCACGACCGGGTTCGACTACGCAACCATGACGATCTCGGACGACGTGGTGGAGCAGGCCGAGCAGTGTCTGCGGAACGTCGGGGCCGCGCTGACCGAGGCAGGGTGCACCTTCGCGGACGTGGTGCGGGTGCGCTACCTGCTGCCGGACCGCGAGGACTTCGAGCCCTGCTGGCCGGTACTGCGCCGCCACTTCGGCGAGGTCCGCCCGGCGGCCACGATGCTCGTGTGCGGCCTGGCCGACCCCAGGATGAAGATCGAGATAGAGGCGTACGCGCGCAGGGGGAGCGGTGACCGTGACTGATCTGCGGATCGAACCCGTCGTGGGGGACGGGATGGCCGAGGAGTGGCGGCACGTGCACAACGTGATCGTTCCGCCCGCCACCCTGGGGATCGAGGACGTACGGGAGCGCGTCCGGCGGTACCGGCTGGAGAACGCGTACCTCGGTGACACGCTCGTGGGCTGCTCGACCGTCCGGCCGCCGGACGGGGAGGACGCCGTGGCGACCGTCATCGCGCGCGTACTGCCCGATTACCGGGGACGGGGTTTCGGGACGGCTCTCTACGAGAAGGGTCTTGATCATGCGCGTGTGCTCGGCGCCCGGGTGATCGAGACATGCGTGCTGGCCGTCAATGGGGACGGGGCGCGGTTCGCGCGGGCGCGCGGGTTCGTCGAGGTCGACCGGTATGTGCTGGACGGCGAGAGCGACGAGTGGATCGACCTGCGGCTGGAGCCGGACCGGGGTTCCGTTTGAGGGGATCCGGGGCGTTTCCGGCGTACAACGATTCCCTCAATCTTGCGGGAACCCGGTGTGTGCTGCGTCACGTTCGAGTTCAATGATTGTTAGTGAGTGAAGCAGCCGGCAGGGGGTCCAGGTGAGTGCTTCCCGGCGTAGTGGGACCACCGACGCGTTGGGGCCCGACGGGCCCGGGCCGGACGGCCCGGAGGGCTCGGGCGGTTCGGACCTGCTCGCCGCGTTGCTGGACGGCATGGACGCGGCACTGTGTGCCTTCGACGCGGACGGTGTGGTCACCCACTGGAATCGCGAGGCCGAGCGGATCCTCGGCTGGACCGCGGCCGAGGCCGTGGGGCGGCACGGGTTCGCCGGGTGGGCCGTACGGCGGGCGGACGCCGAGGAGGTCGAGGGGCGGCTGATGTCCGCCATGCAGGCGCCCGGGCGGCAGGTGCACGAGTTCGCGCTGCTGACCAAGGACGGCGGCCGGGTCCTCGTACGCACCCAGTCCGCGGCCGTGCGCGGGCCCGACGGGAAGCCGGCCGGGGTGTACTGCGCCTTCAGCGAGGTGCACACGCAGATCGATCTGGAGCGGTCGATCGCGCTCAGCGAGGCGCTGTTCGAGGACGCCTCGTGGGGTGTCGTGCTGGTCGACGCCGACCTGCGGCCCGCCGTGGTCAACGCGCACGCGGCCCGGTCCCTGGGCATCGGGCGTACGTCCGTGCTGGGTCGGCCCCTCGGGGAGCTGCTCGCGCAGGGCGTGGAGGAGCTGGAGAGCGCGCTGACCCATGTGCTGGCCGAGGGCGCGCCGCCCGCGCCGGCCGAGATCTGGGTGGCCGTGCGGACCCCGGACGGTGAGAAGCGGCGCTGCTGGCGCTGCGGGTTCGTACGGCTGTCCTCGCCGCTCGCGGAGGAACCGGTGCCGTTGGGCGTCGCCTGGCTGTTCCAGGACGTCACCGAGGCCAAGCAGAGCGAGCAGGAGGCCTCGCTGCTGCGGTTCCGGACGAACCAGCTGCACCGGGCGGCCCGGGCGGCCGCGGAGTGCGAGGACCCGGCCGAGGCCGCCGTCGTCCATCTGGACTTCGCCCTCGCCGGCTTCGCCGACCACGCGCTGATCGACCGGGTGGCCGGGGGCGCGGTGGCCGACGGGGAGGAGACCGGTCCGGTCCGTCTCGTACGGGTCGCCGCGACGCCCTCCGGGGCACCGGGGCCGAGTCTGCAGGCGTCGGGCGCGGCCGGGCTGCCCGTGCGGTACGGGGAGGGGCATCCGGCGCTGCAGTGCGTGGACCGCATCGGGTCGGTACGGGCGAGTGTGGGGTCGGTGTCGGGGGACCTGGCCCGCGAGTGGGCCGAGGCCCGCCAGTGGCCCCCGGACGTGGTGCACGCGTTGTGCGCGGTGCTGCGGAGCCGGGGGCGGACGCTGGGAGTCGTGACGTTCCTGCGGGGCTCCGGGAGGGGGCAGTTCGAGCGGGGCGACGCGGTGTACGCGGAGGACGTGGCGGTCCGGATCGCGGCGGCGCTGGATCTGGGTGGGGTCGTAGGCCGGGCGTAGCGCTACCGCCGGTAGAAGATCCGGTCCCCGTACTCCTCGAAGACCCGCTCGTTCCACTCCAGCCCGCCGTCCACGTTCCCCGACCGCAGCAGCGGCGGCTCGATCCCCCGCTCCGCCAGCGCGCCCGCCGCCGTCGCCATCACGGCCTGGAGCAGGGCCGAGGTCACGACCGTGGAGGCCGGGGCGAAGGGGGCCGGGATGGTGTCCAGGGAGAGCTCCGCGTCGCCGGGGGCGATCTTGGAGTCGAGGACGACGTCGCAGTGGTCCTTGAGGAAGGTGCCCGAGCTGTGCCGGGGCTTCGTCTCCCGGGTGTAGGCGACCGACGTGACACCGATGACCTTCACGCCGAGGGCGCGAGCGCTGAGGGCCATCTCCACGGGCAGCGCGTTGCGGCCGGAGAGGGAGATGATCACGAGGGCGTCGCCCGCGCGCAGGGGTGAGCAGTTCAGGACCGCGCTCGCGAGGCCGTCGACCCGTTCCAGGGCGGAGCCCAGGGTGGCCGGCATGACGTCGACGCCCACCACGCCCGGCACCGTCAGCAGGTTCATGAGGGCGAGTCCGCCGGCCCGGTAGACGAGGTCCTGCGCGGCGAGCGAGGAGTGCCCGGCGCCGAAGGCGAAGAGGCGGCCCCCGGAGGCAACGGTGTCGGCGAGGAGCTCGCCTGCCGCCGCGACGGACTCGGCCTCCTCGTCGCGGACCCGTTGCAGCAGCCCGATCGCGGCGTCGAAGAACTGTCCCGACAGCTTGCCGTCACCGCTCGCGGAGCCCGTCTCGCCCATGCGCCGTCCAACCCTTCGTCGCCGTGTCGCGGATCACCGTGCGGTCTGGACCAGTGGGATGTCAATACGGCCGCGTGCCTGCTCGTAACCGCCTGGTTTCAACGGCGCGGCACGCTTGTCAGTGGCATCCGGCAGAATTGATGTCAGGGCCAGCGCACGCGCCGGGAAGCTGTCGTGCTTCCGGCAGATCTCATCAAGGGGCACGTATGTCCGGACTGATCGACACCACGGAGATGTATCTCCGCACCATCCTCGAGCTGGAGGAGGAAGGTGTGGTCCCCATGCGTGCCCGGATCGCCGAGCGACTCGACCAGAGCGGGCCGACCGTCAGCCAGACCGTGGCGCGGATGGAGCGCGACGGACTGGTGTCCGTCGCCAGTGACCGGCACCTGGAGCTGACGGACGAGGGCCGGCGGCTGGCCACCCGCGTGATGCGCAAGCACCGGCTCGCGGAGTGCCTGCTCGTGGACGTGATCGGGCTGGAGTGGGAGCAGGTCCACGCGGAGGCGTGTCGCTGGGAGCACGTGATGAGCGAGGCGGTGGAGCGCCGGGTGCTGGAGCTGCTGCGCCACCCCACCGAGTCGCCGTACGGCAACCCGATCCCGGGTCTGGAGGAGCTGGGCGAGAAGGACGGCCCGCATCCCTTCCTGGACGAGGGCATGGTGTCGCTGGCCGAGCTGGACCCGGGTCTCGACGGAAAGACGGTCGTCGTACGCCGTATCGGCGAGCCGATCCAGACGGACGCGCAGCTGATGTACACGCTGCGTCGCGCCGGTGTGCAGCCCGGTTCGGTGGTGAGCGTGACCGAGTCTGCCGGCGGGGTGCTGGTGGGCAGCGGCGGCGAGGCCGCGGAGCTGGAGTCGGACGTCGCCTCGCACGTGTTCGTCGCCAAGCGCTGAGGGTGTCGGGAGACGCGACCGCCTGGAGCTGTGGGGCGGTTGTGGCTTCCGTGGGTCCGGTGCCCGGGTTCGTCGGGGGGCTCGGCGATCCGAGATTCACTGTGCGGAATCGCAGCGCTTCGACGCTGGTCGTGCGAGGCTGTCGCGTGAGGCATATGACCTGAGGGGGGCGGGCGGATGTGCCGTAGACGTGTGGATGGCCCCGGCGCCTTTCGGTGCCGGGGCCGGTCCTCCCCTGTGCTGACCCGGAGCCCCGAGCTCTCAGGGTCATTCCCCTCGGACCGATGTCCCCGAGCGGTCCGCCTCCCGCTGAAGATCTCCCCTCGGCTGCGGCGATCATGCCTTGGGGGGTGTCACTCGAATGAGGGGTGTTACCGCGTGCGACCCGATTTTCGAATGTGTATTCGATAGATTGATGGTCTGAAGGTGACGGGGCGCGGGGGATGTGCGCTACAGAGATGTACGACAAGGAAGCGGCAGGCAGGGCAGGCACAGCGGCCAGGGGAGCTAGGGGGGTGCCAATGGCGCGGCGCATCGACGTGACCGGGGCGGGCGGCGTACGTCTTGCTGCCTGGGAGTTCGGTGACCCTCCCAAGACCGACCCGGCGGATCCCGCGGAGAAACGATCACCCGGGGTGCTGTTACTCCACGGCCTGATGGGCCGTGCCTCGCACTGGGCGTCCACCGCCCGCTGGCTCTCCGAGCGCTATCGGGCCGTCGCGCTCGACCAGCGCGGTCACGGCCGGAGCGACAAGCCCCCTCGGGCCGCCTTCACCCGTGACGCGTACGTCGAGGACGCCGAGGCCGCCCTCGAACAGCTCGGCCTCGCGCCGACCGTCCTCATCGGCCATGCCATGGGCGCCCTGACCGCCTGGCAGCTCGCCGCCCGCCGACCCGACCTGGTCCGCGGAGTGATCATCTGCGACATGCGGGCCTCCGCCCTCGGCGCCGCCTCGCAGCGGGAGTGGGGCGAGTGGTTCAGGGCCTGGCCCGTCCCCTTCGCCACCCTGGCCGACGTACGCAAGTGGTTCGGCGAGGACGACCCCTGGGTGGAGCGGCCCAACCCGGCCCGTGGCGAGTTCTACGCCGAGGTGATGGCCGAGTCCCCCGACGGCTGGCGGCCCGTCTTCGAGCCCGAGCAGA
This sequence comes from Streptomyces sp. NPDC005402, assembly GCF_040606575.1. NCBI lineage: Bacteria > Bacillati > Actinomycetota > Actinomycetes > Kitasatosporales > Streptomycetaceae > Streptomyces > Streptomyces sp. NPDC005402. Next base: position 432,462 of record NZ_JBEXFB010000007.1, on the reverse strand, counting down.
TGCTGTCGTCGCGCGAGACGTGGGTCTACGACGCCCACTGGGAGGAACTGACCCAGGTCAGGTGCCCCGCCCTGGTCGTCCGCGGCCTCGACGGCGAACTGGGCCGCGCCGAGGCCCAGGAGATGGTCCGCGTCCTGCCCCGCGGCGAGTACGCCGAGGTCGCCGACGCCGGCCACCTCGTCCACTACGACCAGCCGGAGGCCTGGCGGGCCGCCATAGAGCCCTTCCTGGACGGCCTGGACGGCCTGGACCCCAAGGGCCCCAAGGACTCCAAGGACGCCGACTGACGCCGTCCGGCGTGGAGACGGACCGGCCCCCGGCGGATCACGTCCACCGGGGGGCCGGGCGAGGTCAGCGCACGTCGACGTAGTCACCGTCGGCCGTGGCGCTCGCTGTCGGCCGAGAGGTGATCCTCCCGCTGCCATCCGCTGTCGGAGCTGCCGTGGCCGGGGGCGCGAGCAGCACGGACGCGGCGATCACCGCCCCGCACCGCACCGCCCCGGCGGATCTTCGAACACCGATCATGAAAAAGCCCCCTCGCCCGCTCCAAGCGGCGGCTCTGACACTCGAACCGGCAGCCGCAGACCGGCGGTCAGCCCTTGCTGACCGCCGTCAGGATCTCCGGCAGCCGGCGGGCCGTGCGGGGGGCCGCCAGCCGAAGTCCCGCCAGCGTTATGGCGGTTCCGTACACCGCGCCGACCGGCAGCAGCACCCAGCTCCACTCGTCGCCGTCCGCGCTGAGGTTGGCCCAGATCGTCAGGGCGATCACGGGGGCGCACAGCAGGGCGGCCGAGACCATGCCGCCGACGACTGCGGCGGCGGCGAGACCGGCCTGGCCCGGGGCCACGTTCTTGTAGCCCTCCTGCGGAATCGAGTACGGGAAGCGCGCCGACGTCCACGCCCCGGTCGCCAGCATCGCCCCGAGCAGCGCGAAGGAGACACCGAGCACCTCGGGCAGCTTCGGCCAGTCGCCGATCAGCGCGGTCGTGACGACGGTGACGAGCGTGGCGTACGGCAATGTGATCAGCAGCAAGGCCAGCGCACGCGCGCGCAGTTCGACGTAGGCGTCCCGCGTCGAGGAGATCGTCATCGCGACCATCCAGAACGCGGAGGTGTCCTGCCCGAACTGGTTGTACATCTGCACGCCGAGCATCCCCGCGGCGAAGCACGCGAAGTAGATGGACCCCGTGCCCTGCACCGCGTTGAACACCGGCACGATCAGCCCGATGGCCAGCGACGTCACCCACGCGGCCTTGGTCTTGGGGTCGCGCCACACATAACGCAGGCTGCGTTCCATGACGGTGCCGGTGCGCCCGGCCGGCAGCAGCCGGGCGAGCCCCGTCGAGTTCCGCTGCCGCGCGGCGCCCTCGGCGGAGGGGAGCGTGGAGCCGTCCGGGGAGGTCATCAGCCGGGTCAGGTGACGGGACCAGAGCGCGAGCAGACCCGCCAACGCGATCGCCGAAAGGGCGAGTTGCAGGACGGCGACCCCGTACGACCCCTCGCTCGCCGAGTCGACCGCCCCGATCGCCGACGCGGGCGGCACCCACTTCAACACCTCGGCCGGACCGTCCAGTTGGCCAAGTCCGCCCGAACCGAGCCGCTGCGCGCCGAAGTTCACGACCTGCGCGCCGACGGCGATGACGAGCCCGCTCAGCACCGCCAGATCGCGGCCCTTGCGGCTGGTCAGCAGCCGGATGTTGGCCACGGCGACGGCCCGTGCGAGCGCCACGCAGACCAGCAGCGCGAGCACGACACCGAGCACGGAGAAGACGTACGCCGTCCCGCCGTGCGCGACCGAGACGACGGACCCGACGAGCACGCAGAGCGTGAACACCGGTCCGATGCCGACCAGCGAGGCCACCAGGAGTGCCCGCACCAGGGGCCGGGGCCGCAGCGGCAGCATCACCAAACGGGTGGGGTCGAGGGTCTCGTCGCCGCCGGGGAAGAACAGCGGCATCACGGCCCAGCCGACCGCCAGCACGGCGACCAGCGGGAGGACGACGGAGCCGGCGTGCTCGTCGCCGCGCAGGGCGATCAGACCGAGCAGCTGAAGGACGGAGAAGAGCAGGACGGCCACGGCCGAGGCGATGTAGGCGGCCCGTCGCCCGCCGGACTGCCGCAGTCCGTTCCTGAGCAGCGACAGCTTCAGCCGTACGACGATCGGGGTGATGTCCTGCGTCACCGGGCCCCGCCGCCCAGCCAGTCGAGGTTCGCGCCGGTGTCGTGCCCCTGTGCGCCCACGAGTTCGAGGAACGCGCGCTGCAGGGAAGGCGCGGCGCCGCGCACCTCGTCGAGCGGCCCGTGGGCGCGGATGTGACCGGCGGCCATGACGGCCACCCAGTCGCACAGGGACTCCACGAGCTCCATCACGTGCGAGGAGAAGACGACGGTGGCGCCGGAGGCCGTGTACCGCTCCAGCACGCCCCGGATGATCTGCGCGGAGACGGGGTCGACGCCCTCGAAGGGCTCGTCGAGGAACAGCACTTCGGGGTTGTGGAGCAGGGCGGCCGCGAGCCCGATCTTCTTCCGCATCCCGGTCGAGTAGTCGACGACCAGCTTGTGCTGGGCCCCCGCCAGGTCGAGCACGTCGAGCAGCTGGGAGGCCCGCCGGTCGACCTCGCCGCCGGGCAGCCCCCGCAACCGTCCGGAGTACGCGAGCAGTTCGCGCCCGGAGAGTCGCTCGAACAGCCGCAGGCCCTCGGGCAGGACGCCGATCCGGGCCTTGACGGTCACCGGGTCGCGCCACACGTCGTGTCCGACGACCGAGACGGACCCCTGATCGGGCCGCAGCAGCCCGGTCACCATGGACAGGGTGGTGGTCTTCCCCGCCCCGTTCGGTCCCACGAGCCCGATGAACTTCCCGGCGGGCAACTCCAGATCGATCCCGGCGACAGCGACCTGCTGCCCGAACCGCTTCCAGAGCCCACGAACACTTACAGCCGACGTCATGAACGCCAACTCTAGGCGCGCGCGGAACCGGGCCCGCTACCTGTCCCGACCGCACGCATAGGCGAGCGGCGAGATCAACTCCTCGACGTCCGGCAGCCAACGGTTCGCGGGCGTCGGACGGCAGGCCCACTGCACGGCGCCGGACGACCCGTACCGGGTAGGGGGAGCCGCCACATGGGCCCCCTCGCCGAGCGCGACCAGATCGAGGGAGGACGGAGTCCAGCCGAGCTTCCGTACCAGCTCCGGCAGTTTGACCGACGCCCCCGGCAGTACGAAGAAATGCATCCGACGATCAGGCGTCAACGTCACGGGGCCCAGCGTCAACTCCATGCGCTCCATCCGCGCCAGCGCGAGGAACCCGGCCGTCTCGGCAACGGAGATCGCGTCGAAAGTCCGCCCGGTCGGCAACAGGATGGCCGCCGTCGGCTGCTTCTGCCACATCCGGCGCGCGACCGTCGCACTGCCGGTGGCCTGCGTCGCCCAGTCCTCCCGAGCGGGATGCGCCCCCGGCGCGGCGCACGCGGTGTCACCGCAGGAGCACCGCTGCACCCCGTCGACGGCTTCCAGCCAGGTGCCGGGGAAGACGTCCCAGTGGCGCTCCTCGGCGTATCGTACGGCTGTCTCCAGCAGCGATTCCCCGCGCTGCTTCGGAATCTGAGCGGCTTCGGTACCCACGATCGTCTCTTCCACGCAGAGCACAACTCCCGCACCCACCTCGGGTTACGGCCAGGCCAGGACCTGCGCGCGCGGGGGAAGCGCACCGATTCCGTATCCGGGGCGCATGGATGCATGTGTGGGGGCGCAGAGGAGGAACCTCAGCGTGAGCTGGGTAACCAGGTGTGGGGTCGGTACGAGTCTCTACCCCGGCAATCCTCGCATGCCTCGCATTTTCGACACGTTGGCGGGGCATTGATCTTCGCGGCCGGAACTTTTCGGTGGAAGACACGTCAACTCGGTGCGTGGGCAGGCACCGCAGCCACAGGGGGTACGCCATGGCCGCAAGGCCTCTCGTCGCGCGGCAGCCGAACGAACGGCTGCAGGCGCTCATCCAGGAGGCGGGGTGCTCGAACGCCGGGCTCGCCCGCCGGGTCAACATGTGCGGTGCCGAGCACGGCCTCGACCTGCGCTACGACAAGACGTCCGTGGCCCGTTGGCTGCGCGGACAGCAGCCGCGGGGCCGGGCGCCCGCGATCATCGCGGAGGCTCTCGGACGCAAACTCGGCCGTACGGTCACGATCGACGAGATCGGCATGGCCAACGGCAAGAACCTCGCCTCCGGCGTCGGGCTCCAGTTCTCGCCGACGGTACTGGGCGCCATCGAGCAGGTGTGTGAGCTGTGGCGCAGTGACGTGGGCCGCCGGGACTTCCTGTCCGGCTCCTCGGTCGCCGCGTCCGCGCTGGTCGAGCCGAGCCGCGACTGGCTGATCTCCTCGCCCGACTCGCAGGTGGCACGTCAGGCGGGCCCGCGCGTGGGCCAGTCCGACGTGGCGGCCGTGCGGGCGATGACCCAGGCGCTCGTCGACCTCGACCACCAGTACGGCAGCGGGCATGTGCGCCCGGTCGTCGTGCACTACCTCAACAGCGTGGTCTCCGGGCTGCTCGCGGGGTCGTACCGGGAGGCGACCGGGCGTGAACTGTTCGCGGCGGTCGCCCGGTTGACGGAACTCGCCGGGTACATGGCGATCGACACCGGGCAACCGGGCCTGGCCCAGCGGTACTACATCCAGGCGCTGCGGCTCGCACAGGCGGCGGGCGACCGCGGATACGGCGGCTATGTGCTCGCCGCGTCCATGAGCCACCTCGCCGCGCAGCTCGGGAACCCCCGGGAGATCGCCCAGTTGGCGCGCGCGGCGCAGGAAGGGGCACGGGGGCGCGTGACACCGCGCGCGGAGGCGATGTTCTACGCGGCGGAGGCCCGCGGGCACGCGCTCCTGGGTGACGCGCGGGCCACGCAGGCGGCGTCCGGACGGGCCGTGCACGCGCTGGAGGCGGCGGATTCCTCCTCCGGTGACGATCCGGCGTGGATCGCGCACTTCGACGAGGCCTACCTGGCCGACGAGTTGGCCCACTGCCACCGTGACCTCGGTCAGGCCGACGCGGCGGCGCGGTGCGCGCAGGAGTCCCTCGACGGGCTCCCCGAGAACAAGGCGCGCCGCCGGGCCATCGGTCTGGTCCTGCTCGCCTCCGCGCAGGTGCAGCAGCGCGAGATCGAGCAGGCCTGCAACACGGGCCTGAAGGCGGTGGAGTTGCTGGAGACCGTCCGCTCCAACCGGGGCGCGGAGTACCTCGACGACTTCCAGCAGCGTTTGGAGCCGTTCCGGGACGAGGCGGTCGTAAGGGAGTTCGGGGCCCGGCTGGATCTTCAGGCGGCCGCGTAAAGGAGGACATATACAGCGGATACGAGCCCGGAACCGTCACGTGATCTCCCAGGATCTGTTACTGCGGTCACAGGCACGCAGGTCACGTCCTGTGCTACGTGGCACCGGGCTCGGGGGACCCGGTAGCGTGAGCCGACGATTCCGAAGTTCCCCCATAAGTAGGAGTCCCGGTGACGCAGAGTGGACAGGGCGAGCAGCCCTCGGCGCGCGAAGCGCGCGAAGGCATCGTGCTGCCCTCCGACGGCGGGGAACCCCTGCTGCCGGGACAGACGGGTGGTTACGGCAGTCCGCAGCCCGGGTACGGCCCCCCGGAGCAGGGCGGTTACGGCGGTCCGCCGCAGCAGGGTGGCCGGCTCGGCCCCGCTGCCGACGAGGCCTACGGACAGCCGCCCGCCGCCCAGGCGTGGGGCACCCCATGGGGCCCCGGTCAGGAGCAGGGCCAGGAGCAGCAGCAGGACCAGGCCCAGGACTGGCCGCAGCCGCCCACCCAGACCTGGGGCACGCCCCAGCAGCCCGGCGGTATACCGCCCCAGTCGCACTCCCAGGCCCAGCCGATGCCCGCGCCGGGGTACGACAGCAACGAACCGACCTCCTACTACCTGCCGCCCGTCGGTCAACCCGCCCCCCAGTCCCAGCCCCTGCCCCCGCAGCAGGGCCAGGTCGCGCCCTATGAGGCTCCCGGGACGGGCGCACCGCAGCAGCAGGCCACGCCGGGCTACCACACCGACGAGCCGACCTCGTACTACCTGCCGCCCGTGGGGCAACCCCTCCCGTCGGCCCCCGGCGCACCCGCCTCCGCGCCCCTGCCGCCCGCCGACGAAGGCGCCACCCAGTTCATCCCGCCGGTCGCGGCCGGCCCCGCCCCCCACGAGGGAGCGACCCAGTACCTCCCGCCCGTCCGCCCCGGCGCGCTGCCGCCCGAGGTGTCCGCCGAGGCGGCGCGTTTCCCGGGGCAGCACCCGCACGCCCCGTACGGCGCGCAGCCCCCGCAGAGCGCGGCGTCCGGACCGGGCGCCGGCCCCGACGCCGAGGCCACGCAGTACATCGCCCCCGTGCCCGGCCAGGCCCCCGGCGCGCCCTACGGCGGGGAACGGCAGCCGCCCTCCGAGTTCGACAACCTCTTCCGCGGCGGGCCGGGCGGTGACGGCGGGGCCGCGTCCACGCAGCAGATGCCGCGGTTCGCCCAGCCCGAGGCCGTACCGCCCGCGTACGGGGCCCAGCAGCCCGCGTACGGGGCCCCGCAGCCGGCGTACGGCGCCCAGCCCCCGTACGGCCCGCCGGGCGGCGACCGCTACGACGACGGCGACGGAGGCGGCGGCAAGCGATCGCGGGTGCCGGTCATCGCCGCCGTGGGCATCGGTATCGCCGTGCTCGGCATCGGCGCGGGCGCGCTGCTCGCCGGGGGCGGAGGCGGCGACGGCGGCGACAAGAACCAGACCGTGTCGGCGACGGCCCCCGCGAGCGGCGGCTCCTCCTCGCCGGCCGCCGATCCGGCGAAGGCGCAGGCCGTCGAGCTGGACAAGCTGCTCGCCGACAGCGGCAACAGCCGTTCCTCGGTGATCAGCGCGGTGGCGAACGTGAAGTCCTGCAACAACCTCGGCCAGGCGGCCAAGGACCTGCGGGACGCGGCGGCCCAGCGCACCGGCCTGGTGACCCGCCTCAAGGCGCTCCCCGTCGACCGGCTGACGGCCCACGCCGAGCTGACCGACGCCCTCACCAAGGCCTGGCAGGCGTCCGCGTCCGCCGACAACCACTACGCGGCCTGGGCCGACCAGGCGGCCGGCAAGAAGGGCTGCAAGAAGGGCCAGGCCCGCACCACGGGTCAGACCCAGGCAGGCAACCGGGACAGTGGCACCGCCAGCACCGAGAAGGCCAGGGCGGCCCGGCTGTGGAATGCGATCGCCAAGAAGTACAGCCTGACCGAGCGCACCGCCACCCAGCTCTGAGCGGTCCGCGGGGGGCGCCCCGGCGCCCCCCGCGGCTCAGTTGACGTCCGCGTTCTGGAGGGTCCTCGTCACGTCGGCGAAGCCCTTGCGCGCCGCCACGAGCTGGCCCCGGCGCACCACCTGGAACGTCACATGGGCGTTCACCATGCGCGGGAAGCCGACCGAGGCGAGGTCGTCGGCGGAGCTCCAGGTGTCCCGCATGGTCCACCGCAGGGTCGGCGTCAGACCGCCGGTCGGGATCTTGAGGCCGTCGTTGAGGGTGCCGCGCACGCTGTCGGCGGACACCTCGCCGCCGCCCAGCGACTCGACGGCCTTCGTGAACACCGTGTAGGCGATCCAGGTGGTCTGCACCCCCGCGTCCGCCGAGTCGATGCGGTTGTCGCCAAAAGCCTGCGCGCTGATGACCTTCTTCATCGCGTCCCAGCGGGCGTCGCTCTCCACCGGGTACCAGCCGGTGATGTACGACCCCTCGTAGGGCCCCGAGCCCCCGCCGGACGCGTCGATCACCGTCTGGTCGACGCTGCCCATCGCCATGGCGGTGCGCACGGTCGGGTAGTCCTCGCGGGCGCGTCGGAAGGAGTCCATGAAGGTGCTGGTGCGGTCACCGAGCGCGGGCACCACGCACCCGTCCTTCGAGCCGGGGGCCGAGGCACGGGACGTCGAGCTGTCGAGCGCCTTCGTCGACTGCACCGAGTACTCGCTGGCGTCGTCCGCGGCCCGCACGTCGCTCGCGGCCCGGTGCCCGCCGGTGGTCAGCCCGGAGTCCAGCAGTACGGGCAGCTCGTCGCCCGCGATGGTGTCGGGCCGTACGAGGGTGACGTCGCCGCAGACCGCGGCGAGTTCCTTGCCGAGGCCGGCCAGCAGGGTGGGCTGGCCGCCGTTGACGGGGTAGGACAGCGGGCTGGTGAACTCGTCGTTGGTGACGCCGTAGCCGCCGATGTAGGGGATGCCCGCGCCTTCCAGCGGCGGGAAGAAGGAATCGCCGTACTGGCTGTAGGAACCGACGACCGCGACGACGTTCTCCTTGACCGCGCGCCGGGCGCACTTCGCCGCGGACACGGCGTCGTTGTGTTCGTTGCAGGTCAGAACGGTGAGCTTGCGGCCGTTGATGCCGCCCTTGGAGTTGATCCAGCGCGCGTAGGCCCGGGCGAAGGCGGGCATGCCGGGCTTGTTGGTCGCGTCGGTGTCCGACGGGGCCCAGGTCATGACCTTGATCGGGCCGTCCCCGGCACCCCCCGTGGTACCGGGGACGACCCCGCAACCGGTGACGAGGGAAGCACACGCCATCAGTGCCCCCGCCGCGAGGACGGTGGCTCTGACGGGCCGGTGGTGCTGGAGGAGGAAGGTGCTGCGGATGCGTCGCCTGCCGGTCATGGGCCCACACGTTTCCGTCACATCGCCAACTCGGGTGTGACCCTCGGTCAATGAAAGGTGACGTAAAGGTGAACAGCGAGGGCCTGTGCGGCACGTATGGGGGAAGAACGTACGATCGATGACCGTGCAAGGTTCGGAGAACTCTTCCCGTCGCGGCCGTCGCTCCTCCACCATGGGCGGCATGCCTCAGAACGACATGCCGTGGTGGCGCTGGCGCAGCAATGTGCGCTCCGCGCTGCACATGCTCTCCGACCCCGGGTTCCAGCAGAACGTCTGGCTGGCCGGCGTCGAGGGGTACGGGGACGTCACCGACGCCGTGTACCGCCTCGTCGAGGACACCTGGCTCGACAACTGGTCCGCCGAGAAATACGTCGGCACGATCTTCCGGGACTCCCAGGAGGCGGCCCTCGTCGACACCGCCGTGCTGCGGGTGCTGCGGATCATGCACCAGGTCGGCCCGGACGCCCCCGTCTCCGTGTACATGGAGAACCCGGGGTGGCCGGACGCGGTGCGGGCGGCACGGGACGCGCACGTGCGGATGGCGACGGCCGACGGGGAGGATCCCGACGCGCCGCCGCGCACGCTCCAGGTGCTGCAGATCATGACCCGGTCCGCGTGACGGACGCGGTGTTTCCCGCACCGGTGGATATGCGACCCTGTCCTGCATGAACGAGCAGTCCCCCCGAGCCGAGGCCCTGGCCGACCAGTACGTCCTGACCCTGTCCTGCCCCGACAAGCAGGGCATCGTGCACGCCGTGTCGAGCTACCTCTTCATGACCGGCTGCAACATCGAGGACAGCCAGCAGTTCGGCGACCACGACACGGGTCTGTTCTTCATGCGCGTCCACTTCTCGGCCGAGGCTCCGGTGACGGTGGACAAGCTGCGGGCGTCGTTCGCGGCGATCGGTGACTCCTTCCACATGGACTGGCAGATCAACCGGGCCGAGGACAAGATGCGGGTCGTGCTGATGGTCAGCAAGTTCGGGCACTGCCTGAACGACCTGCTCTTCCGCGCGCGCATCGGCGCACTGCCGGTCGAGATCGCCGCCGTCGTCTCCAACCACACCGACTTCGCGGAGCTCGTGGGGTCGTACGACGTTCCCTTCCACCACATTCCGGTGACGCGGGAGAACAAGGCCGAGGCGGAGGCGCGGCTCCTTGAGCTGGTGCGGGAGCAGGACGTCGAACTCGTCGTGCTCGCCCGGTACATGCAGGTGCTCTCCGACGACCTGTGCAAGCAGCTCAGCGGCAGGATCATCAACATCCACCACTCGTTCCTGCCGAGCTTCAAGGGCGCGAAGCCGTATCACCAGGCTCATGCGCGGGGGGTCAAGCTGATCGGGGCGACGGCGCACTACGTGACCGCGGACCTCGACGAGGGGCCGATCATCGAGCAGGAGGTCGAGCGGGTGGGGCACGGCGTCACTCCGGACCAGCTCGTGGCGATCGGGCGGGATGTGGAGTGCCAGGCGCTGGCGCGGGCCGTGAAGTGGCACGCCGAGCGCAGGATTCTGCTGAACGGGCGGCGGACGGTCGTGTTCGCCTAGGAGCGTCGGGCGGCCGCGGGTGCGTGGGGGCTGTTCGCGCAGTTCCCCGCGCCCCTGAAGGCAGGTCCACTGCACCTGCTCAAGGGGCGCGGGGAACTGCGCGAGCAACCACCCACCGCCCGCAGCCGCCCACCAACCCCCAACCAGCCTCCACCTACATGCGGCTCAGGCTCGCCGCGGCGAACAGCACATCCCTGATCGCCTCACGATCACCCACCTGCCCCGCCGCAGCCTCCGCAGGAGACACGTGGCCGGCCGCCAGCTGGCAGAACTCCACGCCGTCCAGCGCCACATGCGCCACCTCGTGCTCCGCCGAACCCACCGCCGCCGGGGAGTCGAGCGGGATCAGCCATTCGCCGCCACCGAGTCCCTCGATTTCCAGACGCAGGGTGCGGCCGGGGCCTCCGGCGCTCACCAGATGCCGGCCGTGGGTCGGTGACGTCAACCCCTTCTGCCGCCGCTGCGCCAGCACCGCGGGCAGCATCCGCGCCGCCAGGTCGATCATGCGGTTGAGGTGGCGGGGGGACGGGGGGTTGTAGGGGTAGTCGACCGCCTCCGCGATGTCCTCGGCGTGGACCCAGCACTCGAAGGCGCGGTCCAGCATCGCGTCGTGCAGGGGGAGCGTGAAGTCGCCGTAGGCGACCTCGAGTCTGCCGGCGGTGCCGCCGGTGAAGGACACCGTGCGGACGAGGTCGTGGCTCTGCTCGCGCCAGGGAGTCCGGACCGAGCGGGTCGGCGGGAAGTGCGACGCGCGCCAGTACGCCTCGGTGCGGCCCGACGGCGTGGGCGCGTCCGCGACGGCCTCGCCCAACGGGTCGTCCAGGCCCAGGGCGACCGCGACGAGACCGTCGACCGACAACAGGTGGGCCATGACCCCGGCGACCGTCGTACGGCGGCTCGTGGTCTCGTCGGCGTCGAACCAGCGCAGCCGGACCGGGGCGTGCCACTCGGCGTCGCCGAAGTCCTGCAGCAGGGCGTCGAGACGGGCGGCCTCGGCGTCGTACGGCGTTGCCCAGTCGGGAATCGGGATGCGGGGCGGGCGCCGGTCGAGGCAGCCGTCGAGGACGCGGGTGCGCAGGCCGGGGTCCAGGTCGAGGCTCTCCGGCCGCTGCAGCAGACCCACCGCGCCGCGCAGCCGCAGGGCCTCCTCGGCGCAGGAACCGCAGACGCCGAGGTGGTCCTCCACGGCGGCCGTCTCCTCCGCGGAACACGCGGCCAGCGCCCATGCCCCGAGCAGCGACGTCAGCACACGGTGCTCCAGGACCAGGGGAGCGGGCGGGGCCGCCTCGTCCAGCGCGGGCAGCGGCAGGCCGGTGTCCTCGACGGAGGCCCGGGGGAGGGGTATGCGGGGCGGGTGGCCGGGGTCGGTGCCGCCGCCCTCGCTGTCACCGGGGTCGGCCGGGCCGCCCGAGCCCGGGCTTGCGTCACCCGCGCCGGGGTCGCCCGGTCCGCCGGTGCCGCCGCCCGTATCGCCGGGGGTGTCGTCGTTCCCGGGGCCACCTGTGTTCTCGGGGCCCCCGGATTCCCCGGCACCCCCGTCCTGCTCGTCGTACGCCTCGAAATCGCCTGTGCCGCTCACGCCATGCCTCCGTATCCCGGGGGAGCCCCGGGCGCTCCGGTGTCGTGCGCCGTGGACAGGAGCTGGAGGCCCAGGCGGAGGCGGCGGCGGGCCTCGTCCTCGGTGATGCTGAGGTCGGCGGCCGCCTGGCGGTAGTCGCGGCGCTGGAAGTACGCCAGCTCCAGGGCGGCCCGCAGCGGGGTGGGCATGGACTGGACGATGTAGTCGGCGCGGGCGGCGACCGAGGCGCGGCGCACCTTGCGCTCCAGCTCGTCGGCGGAGCCCTCGCCGGCCCGGGTGAGCGCGGCGGTCTCGGTGGCGCGCAGCCGCTGCACGGCCAGGCGGTGGGTCAGCCCGGCGACCCAGGAGCGCAGCGGGCCCTGTTGGGGGTCGTAGGACTCGGGGTGCTGCCAGACGTGGACGAAGACGTCCCGGGTGATGCCGTCGGCGGCGCGCTCGTCTCCGAGGACCCGGTGGGCGAGGCCGTGCACGAGTGAAGCGAAACGGTCGTAGAGCTCGCCGAGGGCGGCCGCCTCACCGCGTGCGAGCCGCTGTTGCATCTTGCGGTCCCAGCGGGGCGGTGCGTCCTTCTTCGCCATGCGGCCCCCTCACCCCTGGCAGTGTCCGGGTCAAGCCTGCGCCGACCGTCTCCTCGAATGTAGTCGGCACCTCCGACAGCGCACGCCCCTTTGTTCCAATGCGCGCCCCCCGAAGGGCCTCAGGTGGTAGTGGACCTTCCCCTCCCGTGCACTCATTGATCAGACTCGATCGAACAGGATCGAAGCCGACTAAAACAAGCCTCTTTCGAACGATTTCTGTTTCTCGCTCTGTGTTTCAGGGAACGGCCGCTGGGCAGCCACGCTGCAAGGAAGCGTAGGAAAGGCTTCCGTTTGCTTTCCGGCGAATGAAGGGCATGGTGGTGGCGTTCAATGTGACCGGCGACGAGCAGGGCGAGTGGACCGTGCTCAGTGTGTCGGGCGAGCTGGACCTGGTGACCTCGCCGGCGCTCCGCCAGCGGGTCCACGACGCGGTGGCCGAGGGCCGCCACAGTCTCGTCCTCGACCTCTCCGAGGTGTACTTCTGCGATTCCAGCGGCGTCGGCGTCCTCATCGCCTCCCGCCGCCTGATCCGCTCCTGCCAGGGCGAACTGCGGCTGATCCTCCCGGCGCAGGGCGCCGCCGACGGCTCCCACGTCAACCGCGTCCTCGGCGCGCTCGGCGTCCGCCGCCTGTTCGAGGTCCACCCGGACCTGGACTCGGCGACCGACGAGGAGGCGGGACCACTGTCCGCCTGAGCCCGTACACCGAGCCCGTCCAACGAGCCCGAGCACCGGGCCCGTGGACCCGTAAGCCCTTCTGTACGCACGGCTGTGACCTGGGGCACCCCGACTGCCACACCGTTGTCCCGAAATTTCCCCGGTCCTGGCACAAGCGCCGCCTTCCGGCCCCCGGGGCGCCGCCCGCGTCGTACGCTCCGTGCGAGATGCACCCGATGTGATGTGAGGCGGCCCGAAAAGACATGGTCAGCAGCGAGTACGAGCGCAGGATCGCCGACCGGTTCGCCACCTTCGACCAGGACGGCAACGGCTACATCGACCGCGAGGACTTCAACGTGGCGGCCAAGGCGCTGCTCACGGAGTTCGGTACCGCGGCACGCTCCGACAAGGGACAGGCGCTGTACGTCGGCGCGGAGGCGTTCTGGCAGGGCATGGCCGGGATCGCCGACCGGGACGGCGACCAGCGGATCACTCGCGACGAGTTCGTGAACGGCGCGCTCAAGCGGCTGCGCGACAACCCGGACCGGTTCGCCGAGATCGCCCGCCCCTTCCTGCACGCGGCGATCGCCGTCGCCGACCAGGACGGCGACGGACGTGCCACCGTCGCGGACACCGCGCGCGTGCTGCGCATCCTGGGCGTCGGCGAGGACATCGCGCAGGCCGCCGCGGCCGGCCTGGACACCGACGGCGACGGCAAGGTCGGCGAGGCCGAGATCGTGCCCGCCTTCGCTCGTTACTTCACCGTCCCCGAGTAGCGCTCCCTGAGCTTGTACTTCAGGACCTTGCGCAGGGTCTCGTTGCGCGGAAGGGCGTCCACGACCTCCAGCTGCTCCGGCAGCTTGTGCGTCGACAGCCCAGCCGCGCGCAGATGGCCGGTCACGGCGTCCAGGGTCAACTCCTCGGCCCCATCGGGCTGCTCGACCACGGCACACACGCGTTCCCCGCGCTCGGCGTCCGGCAGCCCGATCACCGCCACGTCCCCGACGGCCGGATGCGCGGCCAGCAGGTCCTCGATCTCCTTCGCCGAGATGTTCTCGCCCTTGCGGATGATCACGTCCTTGAGCCGTCCGGTGAGCACCAGGTGGCCGGTGTCGGTGAGATGCCCGAGGTCACCGGTGCGCAGAAAGCCCTCCTCGTCGAAGGCCTCCGCCGTCTGCGCCGGATCCAGATATCCCTGACACACCGCCTCCCCCTTCAGCCGCACCTCCCCGTCCACGATCCGCACAAACATCCCCTCCGGCGGCCGCCCCTCGGTCGTCGCCAGGTTCTCCACCGTGTCGTCCGGCGCCCCCATGGTGATCATCGGCACCTCGGTCATGCCGTACCCGTGCGTGAGCTGCACCCCCAGCTCGCCTACGACGGCGTGGTAGACCTCCGGCGGCTTGGGCGCCCCGCCCCCGGCGAGCAGTCGCAGCGTCGGGATGATCCGCTCTCCCGGTTGCTTGCGCTGCTCGGTGAGGAACATCGAGTAGAACGCCGTCGAACCGCCCGCCACCGTCACCCCGTGCCGGCGGTAGCCCTCCAGGGCGTCCGGCAGCGCGAACTGCTCGAACATCACCGCGGGGAAGCCGTACAGCAGCAGCATGACGGTGTAGTCCGGGCCGGCGATGTGCGCGTACGGGAAGGCCATCGACCCGACGTCGTCGGCCGTGAGGCGCAGCGCGTGCGCGAGGCAGGAGCCGCCCGCGATCAGTGAACGGTCCGTGTGCAGCACGCCCTTGGGGTCGGAGGTGGTCCCCGAGGTCCAGTAGATCCACCGGACGGAGGTGCCGTCGGCGGGCGGGGCGGGGAGGACGGCCGGGTCGCCGTCCGGGAGATCGTCGTACGCCTCGAAGATCCCCTTGGCGCCGAGCCGCCGCGCCATCTCCGTGTGGTCGAAGCCGCGCCAGACGCCCGGTACCGCGAAGAACTCCGCCTTCGACTCCCGTAGCGCGAAACCGACTTCGCGGTCCCGGTAGAAGGGGATGACCGGCGACTGCACGGCACCCAGGCGGGCCAGCGCGAAGGAAAGCAGGGCCGTCTCGATACGGGTGGGCAGCTGCCAGGCGACGACCGTGCCGGGACGCACGCCCATGTCGTACAGGCCGGCCGCGACCCGCTCCGCACGCGCGCGTAGCTCGCCGAAGGTGAGGGTGCGCTCGTCCTGGAGGAGGACCGGGCGGTCGGGGCTCAGGTCGGCGCGGCGGGCGGCCAGCTCCCAGAGGGTGCGGGACGCACTGAGCGCGTGGGCGGTGTCGGTCACGGCGGCCCCCTTGTGCAGCAACAGAGCTGACGGATAGTCAGATCGTGGGCAGAGCGTAGGGCTCGACGCCTTGCCGGTCCAGGGGTGCGCGACCTAGCCTTCGTGCACGAGCTGTATCTGACGGGTTATCAGATATGGCGGACAGGGAGTGCCGTCATGGATCTCGCCTACACGCCGGAAGAGGAGGAGTTCCGGGCGCGGCTGCGCGAGTGGCTCGCCAAGGTGCTCCCCACGCTGCCACCGAAGCCGTCCCCGCAGGACTGGCCCGGACGCAGGGCGTACGACCTCGGCTGGCAGCGCATGCTCCACGACGCCGGGTACGCGCACGTGCACTGGGACGCGTCGCCCACCACGCGGCTGATCTTCCTGGAGGAGACGGAGACCGCGGGCGCGCCCTATGTGGGCGCCGGGTTCGTCGGACTGCTCCACGCGGGCCCGACGATCGCCGCCGAGGGCACGCCTGAACAGCGGGAACGCTGGCTGCCGCCGATCCTGCGCGGTGAGCAGGTCTGGTGCCAGGGGTTCAGCGAACCGGACGCCGGGAGCGACCTCGCCTCGCTCCGCACGCGCGCCCGCAGGGACGGTGACGACTATGTGGTGAGCGGGTCCAAGATCTGGACCTCGCACGCCGAAGTCGCCGACTGGTGCGAGCTGTTGGTGCGCACGGATCCGGCGGCGCCGAAACATCGCGGGATCAGCTGGCTGGCCATGCCCATGTCCGCGCCCGGTGTGGAGGTGCGCCCCCTGCGGACGCTCGCCGGGTCCGCCGAGTTCGCCGAGGTCTTCCTCGACGAGGTACGGGTGCCGGTGGCGAACCGGGTGGGGGAGGAGAACGACGGCTGGCGCGTGACCATGGTGACGTTGTCCTTCGAGCGCGGGACCGCCTTTGTGGGCGAGGTGGTCGCCTGCCGGCGGGTGCTGGGTGAACTGGCCCAGGCGGCACGGGAGAACGGGTGCTGGGACGATCCCGTGCTGCGGCGACGGCTGGGGCGGCTCAACGCGGAGTTCCGGGCGCTGTGGCGGCTCACGCAGTGGAACGTGAGCGAGGCCCAGGCGAGTGGTGGGGTGCCGGGGGTGGGGGGTTCTGTCTTCAAACTCCGGTACTCGCATGCGCGGCAGGAGCTGTACGACGCGGCGGCGGAGGTTCTGGGAGCGGAGTCGCTGGACCTCGAACAGCCCTGGGTGCTGGACCGGTTGTCCTCGTTGTCGTACACGATCGCGGCCGGGACCTCGCAGATTCAGCGCAACATCGTGGCCGAGCGGCTTCTCGGGCTGCCGAAGGGGCGGTAGCGGTTGAGTGCCGGTTGCGGGTTCGTTGTGGCTGGTCGCGCAGTTCCCCGCGCCCCTAGGTCGGCCACCGCAGCCTGCGTCGAGAAGGGGCTGTGACATGCGGTTTCAACTGTCTGTTGATCAGCGGGCCTTGCAGGTTGCCGTGCGGGAGTTGTTCGCTCGCCGGTTCGACGGCGAGGCACTGCGCGCTGCCGTGGACGCACCCGGGCTGGATCGGGTGCTGTGGCGGGAGTTGGGGGCCGCCGGGTTCTTTGCGCTGCGGGTGCCCGAGGCGGACGGGGGAGTCGGACTGGGGTTGCCGGAGGCCGTGTTGGTCTTCGAGGAGGCCGGGCGGGTCCTGTTGCCGGGGCCCCTGGTGGCCACCCATCTCGCGGCGGGTGTGGTGGAGGGGGCGGCCGAGGGCGAGGTCGTCGTGGCGGACGTCGACCGGGACGGGCTCGTGGAGTGGCTGGACGCGGCTGACGTCGTGCGCGGGGAGGTCGCCGGGGCCGTACCCCTGACGTCGGTGGATCCGCTGACACCGTTGCATCGGGTGCCCGGGGTGTCAGGGGCCACCGCCGATCCCGTCGCCGTCCTCCTCACCGCCGCCGAGCAGCTGGGCACGGCCACGCGCACATGTGAGCTGGCCGTGCAACACGCTCGGACGCGGGAGCAGTTCGGGCAGCCGATCGGGGCCTTCCAGGCGGTCAAGCATCTGTGCGCGCGGATGCTGGTGCGGGCGGAGACGGCCCGGGCCGCGGTGTACGCGGCCGCCGTGACCGCGGACCCGGTGGACATCGCCGCGGCCCGGCTGCTGGCCGACGAGGCGGCCGAGCAGGGTGCCCGGGACTGCATCCAGGTGCACGGCGGGATGGGCTTCACCTGGGAGTGCGAGGTGCAGCTGCATCTGAAGCGGGCCTGGGTGCGGGGCCGGCGGTGCGGCGGCGGTGCGGAGAGTGAGGAGTTGCTCGCCGTCGATCTGTTGGCCTGAGGTGCCCGCGGCCTGCCCGGTCTCCCGCGCGTCCGGAGCGGATGTCGCGGATTGTGGCATACCGGAATCACGGAGCGTTGATATCGGGTTGTGTCCTATGTGTGACTCGTCACGTCCTGGAGTCGGCGGCCCGCTCGGGTACCTTGTGTGAGATGCGAGTGGTTCCGAGCATGAGCCATGCCGGTGTTGCCGATGAGGCGGCCCCGGACCCGGCGATGCGCGCCGCTGCTCGCAGGGCGGAAAGGGCTGTGTCCACCGCCTGTTCGACTCTCCGCGGCGAGCGTCGCACAGTATCTCGCACGGGTAATCCTTCGCGCTGGAATATGCCCGAAGCGCTTGTTGGCGTGACTGTAGGTCAACCATGCTGTCCTGTAAGGGATTCACGTTCTGTGATCCCGGCTTTGGTCATTGTTCTGGTCATGCAAAAAATGGCTACGATCGTGGCCCTCGTGAGGCGCGAGGCCATGTGCCCGCCGGTTCGGATGGTGTGAGCGGTGCAGGTGCTTCAAGTGCAGCTGGAGATCCGGCCCGACCCCGCGGAAGTGGGGCGAGCCCGGCGGTGGGCCCGTTCTCGGCTCGCCGTATCCGGGACAGGGGTCGACGAGTCACTCGCCGAGATCCTGATCCTGCTCGTGTCCGAACTGGTCACCAATGCCGTGGTGCACACCGGCCGTCCGGCCGTCCTGCGGCTGTCCCTGCCGGGTGCCGAGGCGGAGTCGGCCCCCGTCCGCCTGGAGGTCGCCGACCGCAGCGGCCGGGCCCCGGTGCCGCGCTGCGTGGACGGTGACGCGACCGGCGGTCGCGGCCTGGCGCTTGTCGACGGGCTCGCGGACCGCTGGGGCTGGAGCCCCGAAGGCGCGGGCAAGAGCATCTGGTGCGAACTCGACCGCTGCGAGCGGCCGCGGAAAAGCACGGAGGCCTACGGCATCGAGGCCTCGGCCTACGAGGGGCTGGCGTTCGAGGCGGTGTGACCGGCGCACGGTCGCAGGGATCGCCCTCACCCCTTCCTCGGTGCGGGGCGGTGCGCCGGGACGTGCATCCGTGCGCGGTCGTGGCAAATGGGTCGTAAGTAATAAATCCCCGTGCGGGTGTTGACGCAACGTGTTCGGTTGATGACGCTGGTGGTCAGCGATTCGCCGCGAGGGGACGCCGAGGGTTTCGGTGACGGAAGCCCTCGACGAGTGCGGATCGTGACGCGGTGTCGATTTCCTCAGGGCGGAAGGAAGTCGATGACGGCGGCGCGCGATGCCGTGCTCGGGGCGGACCTGCGCGCCGCCGGCCGACCTCCTCACAGAACGGCCACCGGGGCCACGGGCGTTCCGGTACCGCCGACGAACGGCTCGGGCATCGCCGACAGCAGGAACGCGTACCGGCCGGTTTCTCCACAGGCTGTGGACAACTCTTCCAGGTTCCAGTTCTGGCCCTGGAGCATCCCCATCTCCACCAGGTCCAGCGCGTGCACCGGCAGCCACAGGTCCTCGATCTCGGGCGGGAAGATCTCGAACGTGAGCGTGTCGTTGGCGACCGCGGCCACATCGCGCGCGTGGAACCACTCCGGGGTGCGCACCGACAGACCCGGCGACGGATAGGCGTACGCCTCCCTGTCGCCGGCGAGATACACCTGGATCTGCCCGGTCCGTACGAGCACGACGTCCCCGGCGCGCACCCGCGTGCCCGCGAGTTCCTCGGCGGCCTCCAGGTCCTCGGGGGTCACGGCGTGGGCTCCGTCGAGCCGGTCCACGCCCCGGGCGCGGGCCACGTCGAGCAGCACCCCGCGCGAGACGACGTACCGCGCCTTGTCGATACCGCCGAACTCGGCGCCGCCGTGCGGGGTGATGGTGCCGGCCGGGCGGCCGTTGTAGAGCATGCCGGAGTGCGAGACATGGGTGAGCGCGTCCCAGTGGGTGGCCGCCTGCAGGCCCATGGTCACCGCGTCGTCGCTGCACGCGACCGTCCCCGGACCGAAGATCTCCTGGTTGATCTGCACCATCGCGTGCAGCGGGTTCACCCGGCCCGGCATCATCCCGGTCTGCACACCGTCCTGCCTGAGAGGGAGGGCGACGGGGACGCGGCGGCCCGTGCGGACGGTCGCGGCGGCCTCGCGGACGACCTCGTCGGTGATCAGGTTCAGGGTGCCGATCTCGTCGTCGGCTCCCCAACGGCCCCAGTTGTTCACGCGCTTGGCGATGTCGTGGAACGCGGCCGGAAGTGACATCGGGCCCTCCCCGGGGCTTGTGTCCGCACATCTGACGGGTCATAAAATCTAACGGTCCGTCAGAAACCGCGGGAAGGGGCCGGGCGTGGGGAACTTCTTGGCAGGCAGGGTCGTCGCCGTGACCGGCGCGGGACGGGGGATCGGGCGGGCGGTCGCACTGGCGGCTGCCGCCGAAGGGGCGCGGGTCGTCGTCAACGACTACGGCGTCTCCGTGGACGGGGCCTCTCCCGCGAGCGACGTCGCCTCGGGTGTGGTCAAGGAGATCGAGGCGGCCGGCGGCGAGGCCGTCGCCGTGGCCGACGACATCTCGACGATGGCGGGCGGGCAGCGGGTCGTCGATACCGCGCTGTCCTCGTTCGGGCGGCTCGACGGTGTTGTCTGCGTGGCCGGGATACTTCGTGAGCGGATGTTGTTCAACATGTCCGAGGAGGAGTGGGATCCGGTTCTCGCGACCCATCTGAAGGGGACCTTCACCGTCTTTCGGGCGGCTTCCGCCGTGATGCGGCAGCAGCGGGCGGGAACGCTGATCGGGTTCACCAGCGGAAATCACCAGGGGTCGGTTTCGCAGGCGAATTACAGCGCGGCGAAGGGCGGGATCATTTCGCTGGTGCGGAGTGCGGCGCTCGGGATGCACAAGTACGGGGTGACCGCGAACGCGGTGGCGCCGGTCGCCCGTACGCGGATGTCGGCGAACGTTCCGTTCGAGCTGACGGAGATCGGGGAGCCGGAGGACGTGGCCGCCATGGTGGTCTATCTGCTGTCCGAGCGCGCCCGGGAGATCACCGGGCAGGTGTACACCGTGGCGGGGGCGAAGATCGCGGTGTGGGCGCAGCCTCGGGAGTTGCGCGCCGCGTACGCCTCCGGCGGGTGGACGCCCCAGTCGATCGCGGAGTTCTTGCCGGGGTCGGTGGGGGTGGATCCGATGCCGTTGCTTTCGGGGCCGGGCGCCTAGTGGGTCGGGGGTTCTTGTTGTGGGGCGGCTGCGGGTTGTTCGTGGCTGGTCGCGCAGAGCCCCGCGCCCCTGGGTGGGATACCGGGGCCGGTGTGGAGAGGAGACGTTCGTGGACTTTGGATTCGGTGACGAGGATGAGGGGTTCCGTTCCGAGGTGCGGGAATGGCTCTCCACCCATGCTGATGGCTCGCAGGACCGTCGTACCTGGGAACGGACCCTCGGGAAGTCCGGGTGGATCGGGCTGGGTTGGGGTGAGTCCGGATACGGGAATCGGACGGCCACGCTTACCCAGCAAGTGGTCTGGGCGGAGGAGTACGCGCGGTCGGGGGCGCCGGCGCGGTCCGGGCACATCGGGGAGAAGCTCCTCGCGCCGACCCTCCTCGCGCACGGCACCGACGAGCAGAAGGCGCGGTTTCTTCCTCCCGTCGCCGCCGGGGAGGAGCTGTGGTGTCAGGGGTACAGCGAACCCGGGGCGGGGTCCGACCTCGCCGGGGTGCGGACCAGGGCCACGCGTGCCGGGGACGGGACGTACCGGATCAGCGGGCAGAAGATCTGGACGTCCCTCGCTCACGAGGCGGACTGGTGCTTCGTCCTGGCCCGGACCGACCCGGAGTCCCGTCGGCATCACGGGCTGACCTTTCTCCTCGTTCCCATGGACCAGCCGGGGCGCATCGAGGTGCGGCCCATTCGGCAGATGACCGGGACCAGTGAGTTCAACGAGGTCTTCTTCGACGGGGCACACGCGCGTGCGGAGCATGTCGTCGGGGGCGCGGGGCAGGGCTGGCGGGTGGCGATGAGTCTGTTGGGGTTCGAGCGCGGGGTGTCCACGCTGGCCCAGCAGGTCGGGTTCGCCCAGGAGTTGACCCGGGTGGTGCAGGCCGCCGTACGTACGGGCGCGGTCGCCGATCCGGTCGTCCGCGCGCTGCTCGTGCGGCAGTGGGCCGAGCTGCTGACCATGCGGTGGAACTCCCTGCGGACGCTGGGGGGTTCGGGGGATGCCGGGGCCGCCAGTGTGGCCAAGCTGCTGTGGGCGGGCTGGCATCAGCGGCTCGGGGAGCTGGCGATGCTCGTGCGGGGGGAGCAGGCCACGGTAGGGCCTCGGGAATGGTCCTCTTCCGCGCCGTACGAACTCGACGAGCTGCAGCATCTGTTCCTGTTCTCGCGGGCCGACACCATCTACGGCGGCTCGGACCAGGTCCAGCGCACCATCATCGCCGAGCGCGTGCTCGGTCTGCCCAGGGAACCCAAGGGGGTCGTCTGATGCGCGGCGTGCTGTTCGACGGGAGGCAGGTCCAGGTCGTCGACGATCTGGAGGTGCGGGATCCGGGGCCGGGCGAGGTACAGGTCGCGATCTCGGCGGCCGGGCTGTGCCACAGCGACCTGTCCGTCGTGGACGGGACCATTCCGTTCCCGGTCCCGGTGGTGCTGGGGCATGAGGGCGCGGGTGTGGTGGAGGCGGTGGGGGAGGGGGTCACGCATGTCGGGCCCGGTGACCACGTGGCGCTGTCCACGCTCGCCAACTGCGGTGCCTGCGCCGACTGCGACCGGGGGCGGCCGACCATGTGCCGCAAGGCCATCGGACGGCCCCAGCGGCCCTTCTCGCGCGGCGGGGAGCGGGTGTTCCAGTTCGCCTGCAACTCCGCCTTCGCGGAACGGACCGTGGTGAAGGCCGTGCAGGCGGTGCGGATCCCGAAGGACATCCCGCTGCCGTCCGCCGCGCTCATCGGGTGCGGGGTGCTGACCGGGGTGGGAGCCGTGCTCAACCGGGCCCGGGTGGACCGGGGGGAGAGCGTGCTGGTCATCGGGACGGGGGGCATCGGGCTCAACGTCATCCAGGGCGCGCGGATCGCCGGAGCGTCACGGATCGTGGCGGTGGACGCCAACCCGGCGAAGGAGGCGGTGGCCCGGCAGTTCGGGGCCACGGACTTTCTGACCTCGACGGACGGCGTGCGGGAACTGCTGCCGCACGGGGTGGACCACGCCTTCGAGTGCGTCGGCCGGGTCGAACTCGTCCGTGCCGCCGTCGACCTGCTGGACCGGCACGGCCAGGCGGTCCTGCTGGGAGTTCCGGCGGCGGGCGCGGAGGCGTCCTTCGTCGTCTCCTCGATGTTCCTCGACAAGGCCATCCTCGGCTGCCGCTACGGCTCCTCGCGACCGCAACGGGACATCCCGCTGTACGCGGACCTCTACCGGCAGGGACGGCTCTTCCTCGACGAACTGGTCACGGAGACCTACCCGGTCCAGGACTTCGAGAAGGCGGTGGCGGACGCGGAGGCGGGACGGGTGGCTCGGGGGGTGCTGACGTTCTAGCGCGGGGTGCGAGGTTTTCCACAGGCCCTGGAAAACCCTTGGGGCGTTGTCGGTGCCGGGCCCTAACTTCGACGCATGACCTACCGTGACGTCGCCTCCCCACAGGTCCTGGTCTGGGCCTGCACGTCCGTCGGCGCCCGTATGCCGGTGGCGATGGCTCCGCTGGCCCTCGTCTTCCTGGTGCGCGAGAGACCAGGAGGGTATGCGCTCGGGGCGGTGCTCGCGGCGGCCTATGTGATCGGCGAGATCGTCGGCGCCCCGGTGCTCGGGATGCGGCTGCGGCCCGAGCGGCCCCGGCCCCATCTGGCGGTGGGGCTGGCGGTCGGCGCGGCCGGATTCGCGGGCCTCGGACTCCTGCCCGACGCGCACCCCCTGCTTCTGGGCGCCTTCGCGGTCATCGCCGGGGCCGCCCCCGCCGCCGTGACCGGCGGGCTGCGCGCACTGCTCACCGAACTGGTCCCGGAGCGGGCCGTGGCCCAGGCGCTGTCCACCGAGTCGATGCTCAACTCCGTCATCTGGGCCGTCTCCCCGGCCGCCGTCACCGGCCTCGCCCTCCAAGTCGCGCCGCGCGTCCCGCTGTTGCTGGCCGCCACGCTGATGGCGGCGTCGGTCGCGGGGCTGTGGCTGCTCCCGGCCGGCTGGAAGGTGGACGACTCGGGCGGCGGGGCGTGGGCAGGCGGGTCGTTGCCCCGCCTGCTGCTCGCCGCCTGGCCGGTGTACGTCATGGGCGCGGCCAGCCTCAGCCTGCTGGGCCTCGCCGAACTCGTCCTGCCCGCCCTGCTCGAACAGCGGGGCATCGGCGTCGGCTGGTCAGGACCGCTGCTGACCGGGCTGGCGGTGGGCGCCGGACTCGGGGCGTTCCTCTACGGCCTGCGCACCTGGCCCGGTCTGCTGCGCACCCGCAGTGTCGTGCTGATGTGCGGCACCTCGGTGTGCGTCACCCTCATCGCGCTGATACCGAACATCGCCGGGATCGCGGCCGCGCTCGCCGTGGGCGGCCTGCTCCAGTCGGGCGCGCTGCTCACCCGCAACCTCGCCCTGCGTGAGGCGCTTCCTCCCCGTGCGTTGGCGGCCGGCTACTCCGTGATGTACGCGGCGGCCGGCGCGGGTTACGCGGCCACGGGTTCGCTCGCCGGGGCCCTGCTCGAGGTGACGGTGCCGTCCAGCGCCGTCCTGGCCGGAGTGGCGCTGACCCTCGCGCTGACGGGGCTCGGCTGGTGGGGGGAGGTGCGCCGGACGGGGAGCTCAGTGCGGGGTGCCGACGTCGTCGTAGGGCCTGGAGGTGTCGTCGAGGCTCCCGATCCCGGCCCCGGCCCCGATCCCAGCCCCGGCCCCGGCCCGGAACGTGCGGCGGTACGCGGTCGGGGTGACGCCGAGGGCTGTCTGTAGGTGCTGGCGCATGGACTGGGCGGTGCCGAAGCCCGCGTCGTGGGCGACCTGGTCGATGGAGAGGTCGGTGGACTCCAGGAGGTGGCGGGCGCGTTCCACCCGTTGCTGGGTGAGCCACTGGCCGGGGCTGACGCCGACCTCCTCGCGGAAGCGGCGGGTGAAGGTGCGCACGGACATGGCCTCCTGCTCGGCCATGTCCCGCAGCTGGATCGGCTCGTGGAGGCGGCCGAGCGCCCAGGCGCGGGCCGAGGTCGTGGTCGACTGCTGGGGGTCGGGGACGGGGCGGTGGATGTACTGCGCCTGCCCGCCGTCGCGGTGCGGCGGTACGACGGTGCGGCGGGCCACGTCGTTGGCGACCGCCGTGCCGTGGTCCTGGCGCACCATGTGCAGGCACAGGTCGATGCCGGCGGCGACACCCGCGGAGGTCAGCACGTCACCGTCGTCGATGAACAGGACGTCGGGGTCGACCGTGACCTGCGGGAAGAGCTCCTGGAGACGGTCGGAGTCGGCCCAGTGCGTGGTGGCGGGGCGGCCGTCGAGGAAACCGGCGGCGGCCAGGACGTAGACGCCGGTGCAGATGGAGGCGAGCCGGGTGCCGGGGCGGATGTGGGCGAGGGCGGCGGCCAGTTCGTCGGTCAGCACGCCCTGCTCGAAGACCGGGCCCAGTTCGTACGACGCCGGGACGATCACGGTGTCGGCGGTGGCCAGGGCTTCCGGGCCGTACTCGACCTGGATGGCGAAGTCGGCGTCGGTCCGCACCGGGCCCGGCGGGCGGATCGAGCAGGTGACGACCTCGTACAGGTGACGTCCCTGGGTGTCCGTGGGGCGGCCGAAGATCCGGTGCGGGATGCCCAGCTCGAAGGGGAGGACTCCGTCCATGGCGAGGACGACCACGCGGTGCGGGCGGAACTCCGGAGCACGCGACTCCAGGTCACGACGGTCTCGGCTCATGGCCCGATCCTAACGAATGCTGTCCTTCGGGCCAATGGATTCGAGGCGGCGCAGGACGGAAGCTCTATGTCGTGACCCAGACAACCGCAGCCGCCGTCCAGGCCTCCCAGCCGGAAAAGCAGCCCGCCCGCATCCACCGCGCCTGGTTCGTGGCCGCCGTCACCTTCGTGACGATCATCGGCGCGGCCGCCTTCCGTTCCCTGCCGGGCCTGCTCATCGACCCCCTGCACCAGGACTTCGGCTGGTCACGCGGCACCATCAGCGCGGCCGTCTCCGTCAACCTCGCGCTGTACGGCCTGACCGCGCCCTTCGCCGCGGCGCTGATGGACCGTTTCGGCATCCGGCGGGTGGTCGCGGTCGCGCTGACCGTGATCGCGATCGGCTCGGGCCTGACCGTGTGGATGACGGCCGCCTGGCAGCTGATGCTCTACTGGGGCCTGCTCGTCGGCCTCGGCAGCGGCTCGATGGCGCTGGCCTTCGCCGCGACCGTCACCAACCGCTGGTTCACCGAGCGGCGCGGCCTGGTCACCGGCATCCTCACCGCCGCCTCCGCCTCCGGCCAGCTGATCTTCCTGCCGGTGCTGTCCTGGATGGTGGAGAAGCACGACTGGCGCCCGGCCGCGATCACGGTCGCCCTCGCCGCCCTCGCGGTCGTCCCCTTCGTCTGGCTGCTGCTGCGCGACCACCCGGCCGACGTGGGCCTGAAGCCGTACGGCGCCGAGGAGTTCGTGCCGAAGCCCGCTCCGGTGACGGGTGCCGCCCGGCGAACGATCACGGTGTTGCTGAAGGCCGCCCGCACCGGCCCCTTCTGGCTGCTCGCCGGCACCTTCGCGATCTGCGGCGCCTCCACCAACGGCCTGGTCCAGACCCACTTCGTGCCCGCCGCCCACGACCACGGCATGCCCGTCACGGCCGCCGCCTCGCTCCTCGCGGTCATCGGCGTCTTCGACGTCGTCGGCACGGTGGCCTCCGGCTGGTTCACCGACCGCTTCGAACCGCGCCGCCTGCTCGCCGTCTACTACGCCCTGCGCGGGGTCTCACTCCTCTTCCTCCCCATGCTGCTGGCGCCCTCGGTCCACCCGCCGATGCTCTTCTTCATCGTCTTCTACGGCCTCGACTGGGTCGCCACCGTCCCGCCCACCGTCGCCCTGTGCCGTGAGCAGTACGGCGACGACAGCGCGATCGTCTTCGGCTGGGTCCTCGCCTCCCACCAGGTCGGCGCGGCCCTGATCGCCTTCCTCGGCGGCCTGGCACGGGACGTGTTCGGCACGTACGACATGGTCTGGTACGCGTCGGGCGCACTGTGCGCGGCGGCGGCGCTGATGGCACTGGTGATCCGGCGCCGACCGGTTACGGCGCCCTTGGCGGCGACGGCCTAGAGGCTGCCCTCCGCTGTCGTCCTGGTGATCCCAGGGCGGTCCCACAGTGCGAGGAGTTCGTCGGCGAGGTCCGCAACCGGGAGCGGGTGGCGTTCGCCGTGGACCGTGATGCCGGCGGCGAGCATGCTGCGGGGGACCGCGTCGGCGTCGAGCAGGACGCGCCACTCCTCGGGGCCGAGCTTCAGGTACTCGAGTCCTTTCAGCTCAGTGATCTCCAGGGGGTCGGCGAGTGTGCCGGGATACGCGCTGAGAGTCCGCAGTCGGGGCAGCCCGACCACGGGGGCCAGGCTGACCGGCTCACCCTCCCAGACGCCGATCGACAGGACTTCGAGCGCGGGGTGGGCGGCGGCCTGGACGCTGCTCACCCCACGGATGTTGACGTGGGCCACGGCGGGTTGCTCGCGCCGGTGGCGCCGACCCTCCCCCTCGCTCTCTCCGTCGAGCACCAGGCCGGTGAGGGAGGCGGCGAGGAGCTCGGCGCCGATGTTCTCCTCGTGGCTGAGCAGGATGATCTGCCCCGTGTGTCCGCGCGGACCCGGCGTCAGGTCGACCGCGAGCCGGTCGCCGCCGCCGTTGTCGCCGAAGACGATCCACCCGGGGGAGCCCACCACCCCTTGCACCGCCGCGTCGGGCGGGGTGACGACCGCTTCCATCGCCGCGAACTGCCAGGGGCACCGCCGGGACGACGCGTCGGCGATGTACAGGCCGTCCAGGGAGAAGAGCTCGCAGCCGACCGCATCGAAGACCTGGTCCGCCTTCTCGTACTTGCTCCCCCAGTCCTCCCGGCGCGCCCGCGTGACCCGGTACAGCACCTTCAGCTCCTCAGGCAGCGGGATGCCCAGGCGGTCCTCCACGGCGGCGATCTCCGCCTCGGTGGCGCCGATCGCGTCGGGGAGCCGCTCGCGGAGCGTCCGCTCCAGCAGCGCGGGGTCGGCAGCAGGGTCCGGTGCGGCCCCGTCCACGGGCTCGGGCAGACGACGCCACGGCTCGGCTACGGCATCCTCGACCAGGAGGATCGACCCCGGATAGGGTCCGCCGATGCCGGGCTCGACGGCGGGACCGGGTTCGAGCAGGTGAAGGACGGCTCCTCCGGCCGGAGCGGCCTCGGTCACGAAGGAGATGGCGGCCAAGCCGGAGTCGGCGAGCGCGGTGCGCACCCGCTCCACTGCGTCGTACTCGTCCTGCATGTCCTCGATCTGCGCGGCCCGGCCGGGCGGCGGGGATTTCCGCCGCAGGGGCACGCTCCATCCGCCGCGGCTGATCTGCCCGGTCACGTAACCGCCCGGCACGGCGAGGCGTTCCGCGTGCTGGGCGTGCAGGAGCCTCAACAGCGGTTCCCAAGTGGTGAATTCGTGGATCGAGGGCAACGGGGGCCTCCGGCCGTACCGGTGATCGGGACGAAGGTGATTATTACGGAGGCCACTGACATGGGCTGCCAAGCCCTCTGCCGGGACGCCTCAAAGGAACCGCCCCCGGTGGAACAACAGCGGAGCCTCGCCCTCGGCCGTCCCCAGCGCGTCCACCCGTCCCACCACGATGAGGTGGTCCCCGCCGGTGTGCACCGCGTGGATCGTGCAGTCGATCCACGCGAGCGTGCCCGCGAGGCACGGGGAGCCGGAGGCCGGGGCCGGGGCGTGGGGGACGCCCGCGAACTTGTCCGCGCCGCTCACCGCGAACGCCCTGCACAGCTCGCCCTGGTCAGCGCTCAGGACGTTCACGCAGAAGACGCCCGCCCGGGCGATGCGCGGCCAGGTCGTCGACGTGCGGCCCACCATGAAGGCGACGAGCGGGGGGTCGAGGGAGAGGGAGGAGAAGGACTGGCAGGCGAAGCCGGCCGGGGGCGTGCCGGGCGCCGTGATCACCGTGACCCCGGTCGCGAAGTTCCCCAGCACGCGCCGGAACTCGCCCGGGTCGACCGGCGCCCGCTCGTCCTCGCGCACACACCGCAGCTCCGGGCGGGGCAGCGCCTCCACGGCGAGCGCCTTCCCGGACCTGAGGTAGCGGACGGCCGCTTCCGCCGTCCCTGCTTGTCCCATCACACCGTCCATTGAAGCTGACGGTGTGTCAGATGGGAAGGGGTCGGGCGCGCGTGCGAAAGGTCGCACGTACGCTGCGTCCATGCAGTGGGGGAACAAGCAGGTCAATGAGGCCGCCGCGGTGTGCGCGGCGCAGTTTCCGGCGATCGGACTGGTCTGGTGGATCAGGGGTCAGCTGGGCGACGACTACGCGAACGCGGGCGCCTTCGGGGTCTTCGCCGTGTTCGCCCTGGCCTGCCTCCTTGCCGTGGCGCCGCTGGTCCTGCCGGTCCTCGGCCTCCTGCACGCGGCCGTCCAGGTGCTGCCGGCGGAGCTGCTCGCCCGCCGGGCCGCCCGTCGCGCGCGGGGACCCGTGTGGGCCTGGCACCTGGGTCTGACCGCGGTCCTCGGAGTGGTCTGGGCCGCGCTCGCCCTGCTGCTCTGGAACTGGCCGTTCGCCATCACCGCCCCGCTCTTCGCGGCCCTCGGCGTGTTCCCGGTGCTCGGCCTCGGGTGGCTGCGCAGGCGTACCCGGGGGTTCTGGGGCGTATGGCTGCCCGCGCTGTTCGCCTCCGTCGGCCTGTTCCTCCTGGTGTTCGTCGGCGGAGTGCTGGCCACGGTCACCGGGATCGTCGAGGAGTACGAGCCTCCCGTGCTGTCCTCCGCGCAGCTCACCGGCGTCTGGCGGGGTGAGGAGGGCGCGGTGCTGCGCCTCGGCACGGGCGGCCGGGCCGAACTCACCGCCCTGCCCGCCGAGTCCGAGCCCGGATCCCGCGACCCGTACGCCGAGCCGCCCTACGCCGTGTGCGACGGCACCGGTACCTGGCTGCTCGACGGCAAGGGCGGCCACGACCCCTACGGCGACGGCTCCGCGGGGCGCGCCGGTGTGGTCGTACGGCCGGACGGCGGATGCGGGCGGGAGACGTACTGGCGGATCGGCGGGACCGAGGCCGAGCCCGAGCTGTTCGTGCCGT
Source organism: Streptomyces sp. NPDC005402 (assembly GCF_040606575.1). Taxonomy (NCBI): domain Bacteria; kingdom Bacillati; phylum Actinomycetota; class Actinomycetes; order Kitasatosporales; family Streptomycetaceae; genus Streptomyces; species Streptomyces sp. NPDC005402. The sequence goes on along the minus strand of NZ_JBEXFB010000007.1, from coordinate 402,747 downwards.
TCGGGGACCCGGACGCGCCGGACGTGCGGATCCTGAAGCCGGCCCCCTGAGCCTCAACGCCCCCGGTACTCGGGGCTCCTGCGTTCCACGAAGCTCGCCACGCCCTCCTTGGCGTCGGTCGTCGTCATGTTGATCTCCTGGGCGGCGGCCTCCGCGGCGAAGGCGGTGGTGCGGTCGGTGTCCAGGGAGGCGTTCACGAGCTGCTTGGTCAGTGCGAGGGCGCGGGTCGGGCCGGTGGCCAGGCGGGTGGCCCACTCGCGGGCCGTCTTGTCCAGCTCCTCGTCCGGGACGACCCGGTTGACCAGGCCGAGGCGTTCGGCGTCGGCGGCGTGGAGCGCGTCGCCGAAGAACATCAGCTCCTTGGCGCGCTGAGGGCCGAGGAGACGGGTCAGCAGATACGCGCCGCCACCGTCCGGGACCAGGCCCCGGCGTACGAACACCTCGACGAACCGCGCCGATTCGGCGGCCAGGACCAGATCGCAGGCGAGGGCGAGATGCGCGCCGATGCCGGCCGCGGTGCCGTTCACCGCCGCGATCACCGGTTTCTCGCAGTCGAGGACGGCGGCGATCAGGCGTTGCGCGCCGAGGCGGATCACGCGGGCGACGTCGCCCGGGACCGGATCCGAAGTGGTTGCTCCGCCCCGCAGATCCGCCCCCGCGCAGAAACCGCGCCCGGTCCCGGTGAGGACCACCGCCCGTACGTTCGGATCGGCCGACGCCTGCGCCAACAGCTCGATGAGACGGTCCCGTTGGCCGGGCGCGAGGGCGTTGAGGACCTCGGGTCTGTTGAGGGTGACGTACGAGACCTGGCCCTCGACGGTGTGCAGCACCTCGCTCACCGGCACACCACCAACGCGTCCAGCGCCACCGCCCCCTGCCCCCGGGGAAGCACCATCAGCGGGTTGATGTCGAGCTCCGCGACATCGTCCCCCAGCTCCACGACCATGCGCTGCACGCGGAGCACGACTTCCACGAGCGCGTCGAGATCCGCGGGGGGCCGCCCCCTGACCCCGTCCAGCAGGGCCCGCCCGCGCAGGTCGAGCAGCATGTCCCGGGCCTGCTCCTCACCGAAGGGCGGCACACGGACGGCGGTGTCCCGCAGCACCTCGACCAGGACCCCGCCGAGCCCGACCGTCACCGTCGGTCCGAACAGCTCGTCGTGCGCGGCCCCGACCACCATCTCGACACCCCGCTCGACCATCTGGCAGACCAGGACGCCGTCCAACGAGACATCCTCGTAGCGGGCGATGTCAGTCAACTCGCGATAGGCGTCCCGCACTTGGCTGGCGGAGGTCAAGCCGATCCGCACCAGGCCCAGCTCGGTCTTGTGGGCGATCCTCGCGCCGGACGCCTTCATCACGACCGGATAGCCGACCAGTCCGGCCGCGCGGACGGCCGCCGCCGCGCTGGTCACCAGCTGCTCGCGCGGCACCCGGATCCCGTACGCCCGCAACAGCTGCTTCGCCGCGTGCTCGCTCAGCTGCTGGCCCGGGCGCATCAGGGCCTGGGCCTTGCGGAAGGAGGGCGAGGGGGTGCGCGGGGCCTCGTCGAAGGGGGAGCGGTAGCCGGTGACGAAGCGGTGGTGGTCGAGGTAGGCGCGCACGGCGGTGATGCAGTTGCCGACCGTGCGGAAGGTGGCCACCCGGGAGGAGCCGAGCAGGACCTCGCGGTACGCCGGCTCGGTGCCGACCGGCGATCCCCACACCACGCACACCAGCTTGTCGGTCTGCTCGGCCGCGTCCACCAGATCCTGGACCAGCCGGTCGCTCAGGGGAGGGAAAGGCCCGGTGACCGGGCAGATCAGCACCCCGACCGACGGGTCGGCGAGGATCGCGTCGATGATCTTCCGGCCGCGCCAGTCGCCGACCGGGTGGCCGCCGTTGTCGACGGGGTTGGCCACGCTCAGGAACTCCGGTATCCACTGGTGCAGTTCGGCCTGCTTGGCCTCCGACAGAGCGGGCAGTTTCAGCCCCGCCTCCGTGGCCAGGTCGGCGAAGTGCGCGCCGGTGCCGCCCGAGATGGAGTACACGACGACACCCTCGGCGCGCGGCGGCCTGGCGCGGGCCAACAGGGCGGCGGTGTCCTGGAGTTCGTCGAGACCGTCGACGCGGATCACGCCGTACTGACGCATCGCCGCGTCCACCACCGTGTCCGCGCCGGTGAGCTTGCCGGTGTGGGAGGCGGCCGTGCGGGCGCCGGTCTCGGTGCGGCCGACCTTGACCGCGACGACCGGGACCTTGCGGCGGGCGGCCCGGTCGGCGGCGAGCAGAAAGGAGCGGCCGTCCTTGAGGCCCTCCAGGTAGCAGGCGATGGCTCCGACCTCGGGACGCTCGGCGAAGTAGGAGAGGAAGTCGGAGGTCTCCAGATCGGCCTCGTTGCCGGTGGGCGCCCAGTGGGTGAGGCGGATGCCGAGTTCCTGGAGGGCGAAGACCGGGCGGCCCTGGTGGCCCGACTGGGTGATGAGGGCGATGCCCGGCCCGTCCAGGTCCGCCCGGAACGACGAGAAGGCGTTCAGGTTGGTGTTCGGCCCCAGCAGTCGCATCCCGGACTCCGCCACGGCGGCCGCGAGCCGCTCCTGAGCCGCCGCTCCCTCCTCGCCGGTCTCCGCGAACCCGGAGGCGAAGACGACGGCGAACTTCACCTTGGCCTCGGCCAGTTGCTCGATCAGCGGGAGGGGGTCGGCGACCAGCAGGACGGCGAGATCGACCTGCTCGGGCAGCTCGGCCACGGACGCCACACAAGGAACGCCGAAGACGGACGGGCGGGTCGGGTGCACCGGATGCAGCCGGGCTCCCACCCGGTCCGCCCAGTCGGCCAACTGCCGGGTGATCCCCGTGTTCGGTCGGCCCTCGGTGTCCGAGGCGCCGATCACGGCGACCGACTCCGGCCGGAAGAACCGGTCCAGATCGGGGACGTCGGCATACAACGGCCGTCCGCCGACGTCGAGATCGTCGACCTCGGCGGGCCGGCCGTGGACGGCGGGCCCGGGTTGCTCGCCGCACGCGATGACCCGGGCCCGGCGGGAGTCGGTGGTGAGGGTGCCGTGGGTTGATCCAAGCATCGGTCCGCCCGCTCCTGTGTGACAGCACAAATAACTGACGTAGTGTCAGATTACAGAACTGACGGTGTGTCAGGAATGGTCGTGCACACACAAAGGAGCGGACCGGCAGGGACCGGGGCACGGCGTGAACCGGCCGGGACCGGGCCTACAGCACCGCCAGCACCTCCTTCGCCACCCGCTCGCCCGACCGCACCGCACCGTCCATGAAGCCCATCCAGTGCACCGACGTCTCCGTCCCGGCCCAGTGGATGCCGCCGACGGGGGCACGCAGGGCGGGGCCGTACTGGGTGAGCACCCCGGGCGCGCCGATGGAGACGGGGCCGCCGCGGGTGTAGGCCTCGTTGTTCCAGCGTTGCAGGACGAAGGAGGTGGGGGAGGCCGCTTTCGAGCCGAAGTACGTCACGTAGTCCTTGAGGACGGCCGCCTTGACCTCCGCCTCGCTCGCCGCGTCGTACTTGCGGGCCTCGTCGGCCTCGATGAAGCCCATCAGGGCGCCGTAGGAGGCGTCGGGCGGGGAGTTGTCGAAGGTCGAACTGATCACGCCGGTGTCGCTGACGACCTGGCCGTTGAGGCCGTCGGCCCGCCAGAAGGGGGTGTCGTAGATCGCGATCGCCTTGCCGACCGACGCCATCGGGAGGCGCTGGGTGAGCTGGTCCCGGGCGGCGGGCAGCAGCGGGTCATAGGTGATGCGGGCCGCGAGCGGCGGCGGTACGGCGACGACGACCCGCTTGGCGGTGACCGTGACGCCGTCGGCCGTGACGACGTACTTCGAGCCGGACCTGGCGATCGTGCGCACCGGGGCGTTCAGCACCACACGGTCGCCGAGGGTCGCGGCGAGCTTGATCGGCACGAGCTGGGAGCCGCCGACGAAGCGCAGTTCCTGGGCGCCGCCCGCCGTCTCGGTGAGGCGTTCCAGGGTGCCGGGAGTGGTCTCGTTGCCGGCGGCGGCGATGTAGAAGAGGACGAACAGCAGGGAGAGTTCCCGGGGTTCGGCCGAGAAGATCGACGTGCAGGCCACGTCGAGGAGGAACTTGGCCGACGGGATCACGGCGTTGGCGCGCAGCCAGGACTCGAAGGTCTGCCGGTCCCACTCCTCGGCCTTGGCGGCGGTCCAGGGCGCGTCGACCGGGATCGTCTTGGCCATGTCGTCGAGGGAGGCCTGGACGATGGCCGCGTTGGCGAGGCCGGCCGCGTCGATGGGCGGGACCGAACCGAGCAGGCCGTCGGTGGCGTAGGCGGTTTTCTTGCCGTCCTTGTAGAGGAGGTTGTTGCCGGTGTTGTAGGTGGCGAAGGTCTGCACCCCGAGCGAGTCCGCGAGGGCCTTGATGCGGTCCTGGGTGGGGCCGATGAACTCGCCGCCGCCCTCGGTGACTCCGCCGTTCGCCAGTTTCAGGTTGAGGACCCGGCCGCCGACGCGGTCGCGGGCCTCCAGGACGGCGACCGTCTTTCCGCCCGCCACCAGGTCCCGGGCCGCGGTGAGTCCGGCGAGTCCGCCGCCGACGATCGCCACGTCCACGTCACGGGTGGCGGCGGAGGCGGGGGAGGCGGCGGTGCCGGTGAGGGTGACGGCCCCGGCCGCGGCGGCGGCACCGCCGAGCAGGGAGCGCCGGGAGAGGCGGGGGAGCGAGGGGAGCGGGGGGAGCTGTCTTTCGCGTGCCACGTGCGTCCTCCGTGGTGGAGAGAGTGTGGAGCTAGAACATGAGAAGTGTTCACATTCTGGCCCCGGACGACGGCACACGACAACGCTCCTGTCACATGTCTCGCACATGTAACAGGAGCGCCGGTGAAGCGAGTTGGGGTCCTCCCGGTCAGACGGGGAGCCGCGAGAGCCGGCCCGCCCCGTCCTTCGCCACGGCCTTGGCGATCTTCTCCGCGTCGATCGCGACCTCGCGGAAGGTGCCGCTGATGGGAGTGACGTAGCCCGTGAAATAGAGACCCGGGGCGTTCTGTGGGGTCCGGGCACCGTTGACGAGCGGACCCCCGCGCCCGTCGAGGACGTCGAGATGGCCGACCAGCCCGTCGAGGGCGCGGGTGTACCCCGTGGCCGCGATCACCGCGTCCGGCGCGATCCGGGTGCCGTCGGCGAGCAGGACCTCGCCGTCCTCGAACCCCTCGACGGCGGCCACGACCTCCACCCTGCCCCTGCGGATCGCGTCGATGAGCCCGACGTCCTGGACCGGGATGGCGCCCTCCTTGACCCGGCTGTAGAGACCGGTGTCCGGGCGGGGCAGGCCGTGCCCGGACAGGTCGGGCACGCTGAGCTTCGCCATGGGCCGGGCCAGCCGGTCCACGAGCCCGACCGGCAGCCGTCGTACGAGAACGCCCGTGTACTGGGCGGCCCAGCCGGCCGTGGAGCGGCGCACGATGTGCGGGGCGGTACGCACGGACAGCCGTACCCGCGAGGCGCCGCCCTCGACCAGGTCCACGGCGATCTCGGCGCCGGTGTTGCCGACGCCCACGACGAGGACGTCACGGCCGGCGTACGGCGCCGGGTTGCGGTACTCGCCGGCGTGCAGGAGCTCGCCCTTGTACTCCTCGCGGCCCGGCCAGTCCGGCAGCAGCGGGGTGTGGTTGTAGCCGGTGGCCACGACCACCGCGGCCCCGGTCAGTTCGCGGCCGCCGGTGGCGTGCAGCAGCCAGCCGGTGCCGTCGGGGGTGCGCTCGACGCGCGAGACCTCGACGCCGGTGACGGTCTCCAGCTCGTGGACCTCGGCGTACTTCTCCAGATAGCGCACCACGTCGTCGCGGGAGACCCAGCGGCCGAAGCGGCGGGGCATGGGCAGGCCGGGGAGTGCGGAGAGGCGGCGGGTGGTGTGCAGGTGGAGGCGGTCGTAGTGGCGCCGCCAGGACGCGCCGACCTGCTCGGACTTCTCCAGGACGACGGCACGGATGCCCCGGGCCCGCAGTGCGTACGCGACGGAGAGCCCGGCCGGGCCGCCGCCGATGACGTACACGGGGCGATCGGGCTGGTCGGGGCGGTCTGCGGGGGCGGGGTCGGGTGCGGAGTCGGCCATGAGCGCGAGCGTAATCAGACAGCGCGTTGATGGGTCTCGGTCAAGACGGGAATTGGTTGCGGATCGATCACGCCTGTAGGAGAAGTGCGTGGGTCGCGTGACGTAGCCCACACGGAAAAGGCCAGGGCGCCGGGGGCGCGTGACGCGGGGCCCTCGACGCCCTGGCGGCGGCGGCCGGAACCTGACGGGAAACCGGGGGCCGCGTCCGTGGGGCTACTTGGTGGTCTTCTTGTGACCCGTGACCTTGGCGATCCAGGTGATGAAGTCGCCGGGGTCGGTGTTGGCGCCGTGGCCCTGGTCCCAGTAGTAGAGGTGGTTCACATGGATTCTCACCGTGAACACGGTCTTCCCGGACCCTACTATCTGACGTACCGTCAGATTTCATGGACACGATCTGGCTGACCGGCGCCGAGTGGCTGGCCGTGCTGCGCATAGGCCTCGGGTTGTGGTGGCTGGAGAGCTGGCGGCACAAGGACAAGAGCACGTGGTTCGAGGGCGGCGGCATCACCTGGGCCGCGGACATCGCCGCCAAGCACCGCTGGACCCCGGTCCGCAGCGGCTTCGACGTGCTGGTCGCACCCCGCCCGAAGACGATGGCGTACGTCGTCGCGTACGCCGAACTCGCCCTCGGCGCGGGCCTGATCCTCGGCTTCCTGACCCCTTTGGCCCTGGTCGGCGGCCTGCTCCTGAACGTCCTCTACTTCACCCTGATGATCCACGACTGGGCCGAGCAGGGGCAGAACTCGATGATGGCCCTCATCTCGCTCGTGGCCCTGTTCGCGATGTCCTGGCAGACCTGGTCGCTCGACGCCGCGCTGGGCTGGTTCTGATGGGCGCGAGGTACGACCTGCCGGAGACGGACGCCTTCACACAGACCTACTGGGACGCGGCGGCGCGGGGCGCCCTGCTGCTCCGGCACTGCGGGTCATGCGCCGAAGTCCACCACTACCCCCGGGAGTTCTGCCCGCGCTGCTGGAGCGAGGACGTCTCCTGGTCCGCGGCGAGCGGCCGGGCCACGCTCTATACCTGGTCCGTGGTCCACCGCAACGACCTCCCGCCGTTCAAGGACCGCACCCCGTACGTCGCCGCCGTGGTCGACCTCGTCGAGGGGCCCCGGATGATGACGGAGATCGTCGACTGCGTGCACGAGGAGCTGCGGGCGGGGTTGGAGCTGGAGGTCGTGTTCCCGGAGGGGGTGCCGAAGTTCCGGCCGGCGGGTCTGCTCGGGCGGGTTTGTTGACTGGTTGGCGCGCTGGGGTGTCGACGGTGATGATCTGTCGCCGTTCATCGGGGAGCCGCAGCCCGGGCTGGACCTGGCGGCGGTGTTGCCGGGCGGGTGTCTGAATCAGGCCGCGCGGGACGGCCAAGGCGTTTGAATGGGCGTATGACCGACGTCGATGACCAGCACCTCATACGCCCCTTCACTTCGCTGCACGGCCACGGACTGCTCCTGTGCGCCTGGGACCCGGACTCCGACGCCCAGGCCGAGGACTGGCTGCGCGCATCGCTGGACCCCGAGTTCGGGCGCTGGAACACTCCTCTCAGCCTCGTCCGCGACCTCGACGGTGCCCGTGCCGCCATGCGACGCAGGGCCGAACAGGCGGCGCGGGGCACGAGCGCGTCGTACCGGATCACGGACGAGTCGAGCGGTACGACCCTCGGGCACGTCGGCGTCAACATGATCGACCACGTCTTCCGCACCGCCCGCGTCGGCTACTGGGTCCTGCCCGAGGCCCGCGGCCGGGGAGTCGCCACCCGCGCCCTGCGCCTCGCCGCCCACTGGGCCCTCACCGACCTCGGCCTGCACCGCCTGGAACTGGGCCACGCCCTCGGCCACGACGCCTCCTGCACCGTCGCCGAACGCTGCGGCTTCCGCTACGAGGGCACGCTGCGGGGCGCGATGTTCGAGGCGGGCCGCCACGACACGTTCCGGGACCTGCACCTGCACGCCCGGCTGGCGACGGATCCGCAGCCGTCGTAATCGGCAACGGTCGTAATCGGCAACCGTCGTAATCCGCCGCCGCCGTAATCCGCGTGCGCCCGAGTCCGGTCGCGCCGGATCATGGAGCATGGTTCACGACGACTGGCACATCACCGAGGACCTCGACGCGTTCCTGTCCCGCGCCGGAGACTTCCTGCACGCGCGCCCCGACCTGCACACCGTCCTGCTGACCGTGACCGACGGGCTGCGCACCCGAGGGCTGCACGCGTACGGGAGCGAGGCACCGTTCTTCGGGCTGCTGGAGGAAGGAGGGAGGGTGTGCGGGGCCTGCTTCAGGACCCCGCCGCACCGGCTGTATCTCACGCCCCTGAACGCCGCCCGCACCGACGCCCTCGCCGCCCATCTCGTGGCCCTGGGACGGGCCGTCCCCGGGGTCGGTGGCGAGGCCGGGACCGCTGCCGCGTTCGCCGAGGCCTGGCAGCGGCACACCGGGGCCGCACCCGTGCCGTATCGGCGCCAGCGGCTGTACCGGCTCGGCGCGCTCACCGTCCCGCGGCCCGCGCCGGAAGGGCGGGCGAGGATCGCCGAGGAGGGCGACCGGGAGCTGCTGGTGCGCTGGTTCGGCGAGTTCAGCAGGGACATCGGCGAGAGCGAGAGCATGCCCGCCGAGTCCTGGGCCGACGCCCGCCTCGCCTACGGCGGTGTCACGCTCTGGGAGGCTCCCGACGGCACTCCCCTCGCCATGGCCGGCCTCACCCCGCCGGTCGCCGGCCAGATCCGGGTAACACCCGTCTACACCCCGGCCCCGCTGCGCGGCCGCGGTTACGCCGGTGCCGCCACCGCCGAGGTCAGCCGGCTCGCCCGGGAGCGGGGCGCCGACGAGGTGCTGCTCTTCACCGACCTGGCCAACCCGACCAGCAACGGCCTCTACCAGCGCATCGGTTACCGGCCGGTGGCGGACTTTGCGGTGTACGACTTTCAGGGCCAGAGCAGTTCCTGAGCCCAACCGCCGTCCGTACGACGGTAGGTGAGCCGTACGTGCCGCCTGCGCTCGTCCCCCTGGAAGAACTCCACCTCTTCGGGGGCGAGCCGGTACAGCGTCCAGGTCGGGACGGGCGCCGCGGGCTCCCGCTGTGCCCGCTCCCACGCCTCCTCGGACGCCCGGGCCAACTCGTCGAGGGAGCCCAGGACGTCGCTCTGCCGACCGGTGAGCGCGGCGGCCAGCGCGCCGGTCGAGCGGGCGTGGAGATCCGCGGCCGCCTCCCCGGAGGGCGCGGCGGTCACCGGCCCCCGCACCCGCACCTGCCGCCCGAGGACCGGCCAGTAGAAGCCGAGGGCGGCGTACGGCCGTTGCGCCAGATGTCCGCCCTTGCGGCTGTGGGAGTGGCTGGCGAAGGCCCAGCCGTCCTCGTCCGCGCCGTGCAGCATCACGGTCCGTACGTCCGGCCGGCCCGCCGCGTCCGCCGTCGCGAGGGACATGGTGTGCGGCTCGGTCTGCCCGGCGGCCACCGTCTCCGCGAACCAGGTGGTGAACAGTTCCAGCGGGGTCGCGGGCGCGGCGGCGGGGTCGAAGGAGGGCAGCGAGGTGACCTCCGGGTCCCACACCCGCAGTGATCTGAGCAGCTCGTGAAGATCCGTTGCCATGCCTCAGACGGTACCGAGGCCGCGACGGTGCGCCGCACCTCTGGGAGAGCTGAAGTTAGTCCACCACTTAGTCCACTCGTTGACCTGGTCGTGAGGCAGTCATGGAATCAGCACGTCAGTACAACGTCCATGAAGCCAAGACGCACTTTTCGCGGATTCTGGAGCAGGTCGCGACCGGTGAGGAAGTCGTGATCAGCAAGGCGGGGGAGCCGGTGGCCAAGCTGGTGCCGCTGCGCCCCGAGGTGAAGCGGACCGGCCGGGGCTCGCTCCGGGGGCAGATCCACATCCCGGACGACTTCGACGAACTGCCCGACGACATCGCCGACGCTTTCGGGATGCGCTGATGCGACTGCTGCTCGACACCCATGTCGTTCTGTGGTGGCTGGACGACTCCCCTGAGCTGTCCGGTGAGATCAAGGATCTGCTCGACACCGAACCCGCGGTGTACGTCAGCGCCGTATCACCGTGGGAGATCGCCCTCAAGCAGTCCCTCGGGAAACTGGAGGGCCCGGAGGACCTGGCCGAGCGGGTGCGCGACAGTCAGTTCACCGGCCTGCCCATCACGGCCGGGCACGGGGTACGGGCAAACCGGCTTCCGGCGCATCACCGGGACCCCTTCGACCGGATACTGGTCGCCCAGGCGCAGATCGAAGGGATGACCCTGGTGACGCGGGACAAGTGGATCCCGCAGTACGACGTGCGGGTCGTGCCCGTGTGAGGGGCAACCCGCCTCCGCACGGTGAGGGAGGCCGCCTCAGACGGTACCGAGGTCGGACGTCACCCACCGCTCGGGCCGCATCCGGACAATGACCTGCTCGCCGTGGTTCTTCGAGGCGAACTCCACGTACCCGTCCACCTTCTCGGCGGGCAGGTAGCGGGCGGAGATCTCCTGGAGGTCTTCGAGCGTGCCCGGCCGGGTGTCGACGACCGGCCCCTCCACCGACACGTAACGGATGGTGGGCTCGACGCGCTCGACCAGCAGGGAGAAGCGGCCGGCCGCCCGGATCAGCTCATGCTTGCGGGAACCGGCACCCGTCATGATCCAGATGTCGGCGCCGGGCGTGTACTGGTACCAGATCGGCACGGCGAGCGGCGCGCGCCCCTCTTCCGCGTCGACCGCCAGCGCGGCGACATGCGGCTCGGCCAGGAACTGTTCACGTTGTGCGCGAGTCAGGTCCATACAGTGCAGGGTACTTGGGCCGTGGACCCGGACCCGGCCGACGACGAGGCGTCCATCTGGGGCCTGGCCCTAACGCCCCAGCACCACCGTCCCCGACGAGCAGAACCATCCGCCCGTCCCGGACGCCACCGCCAGCCCCGGCGCCGACCCGTCCCGGCGCCGCACCTGCCGTGCGCCCGCATCCCCGCGCAGCTGCCGTACGGCCTCCACCAGCAGGAACAGCCCCCGCATGCCAGGGTGTTGGGCGGACAGACCGCCGCCGTCCGTGTTCACCGGCAGGTCCCCGCCCTCGACCTTCAGCCGCCCCTTCTCCACGAAGGAACCGCCCTCGCCCTTCCCGCAGAAGCCGAGGTCCTCCAGCGTCACCAGCGTCATGTAGGTGAACGCGTCGTAGATCTCGGCGAGTTCGATCTCCTCGGGGCGCACGCCCGCCCGCTCGAAGGCCAGCCGTCCGCTCACCGCCGCCGGGGACACCGTGAAGTCGGGCCACTCGGACATGCTGACGTGCGAGACGTACTCCCCGGTGCCGAGCACCCAGACGGGAGCGGTACGGCAGTCCCTTACGTACTCCTCGGCCACGAGCAGCACCGCCGCGCCGCCGTCGGAGCGGAGGCAGCAGTGCAGCTTGGTGAAGGGGTCCGCGATCACCGGGCCGGAGAGGACGTCGTCGACGGTGATCGGGTCGCGGAACATCGCCTCGGGGTTGAGGGCGGCGTTCGCGCGGGCCTGGACCGCGATCTCGGCCAACTGCTCGATGGTCGTGCCGTGTTCGATCATGTGGCGGCGGGCCGCCATGGCGTACTTGGCGATCAGGGTGTGGCCGTAGGGCACCTCGAACTGGAGCGGGCCGCGGGCGCCGAAGGAGAGGGTGCCGGTGCGGCGGCCCGCCTTGAGGTCGGCGCGGGCCGTGGAGCCGTAGACCAGCAGGACCGCGTTCGCGTGTCCGGCGGCGATCGCGTCGGCCGCGTGGGCCGCCATGACCTCCCAGGTGGAGCCGCCCACCGAGGTCGAGTCGACCCAGGTGGGGCGCAGGCCCAGGTACTCGGCGATCTCGACGGGGGCGAGGGTGCCGGTGCCGGCCGAGGCCAGGCCGTCGACGAGCTCGCGGTCCAGGCCCGCGTCGGCGAGGGCGCGACGGGCCGCCTGGGCGTGCAGGGCGTAGGCGGTCGTGCCGTCCGCGCGGCCGCAGTCGGCCAGGGCCACGCCGGTGATCGCGACTTTCCGGCTCCCGGGGGGCATGAGGGTCTCCTGCCTCTGGGCATCTGGTGCGGGCGCTCCTAATATGACGGACCGTCAGATCGGGAGGGAAGAGGAAGAGCCATGGACGCTCGCTTCACCGCCGAACAGGACGAGATCCGGGGTGCCTTGCGGGAACTGCTGCGGAGGCGGTGCGGGCCCGCGGAGTCGAGGAGCGCGGCCGACACTTTGGCCGGGTACGACCCGGCGCTGTGGACGGCCCTCGCCGAACAGCTGGGACTGCCGGGGCTGGCGCTCCCCGAGGAGTACGGCGGTGTGGGGTGCTCGGCGACGGAACTCGCGCTGGCCTGCGAGGAGATGGGCCGGGCGCTGGCGGCCACGCCGTTGCTGGGCACGGCGGTCCTCGTGGCCCCCTTGGTGCTGGCCCTGGGGACGACCGCCCAGCGCACCGACCTGCTGCCACGCATCGCGTCGGGCGGCCTGACAGCAGCCCTCGCCGCGCCGCCGGGCACGGCCCTCGCCCTGACCGGCGACAACCGGGGCGACTGGGCCGGAGGCGGACGGGCGGGCGGGGTGCAGGCCCGGCCGGCCGGTGGTGGGGGTGGTGTCGCCGGGCCGGGAGCCGCCTCGGGGACGGAGCGACCGGCCGCCGAACCGGTGCCGCCCGCCGCCCGCTGGCGGCTCTACGGGCAGGTCGATCACGTCCTCGACGGGCACAGCGCCGACGTCCTCCTCGTCGCCGCCCATGCCGGAGGCTTCGCCCGCTCCCGCACGCTTCTCTTTCTCGTCCGCGGCGACGCCCCCGGGCTCCTCCGCACCCGGCAGACCGCCCTCGACGCCACTCGCCCCCAGGCCCGCGTCCAACTCCGCGACGTCGAAGCCGAACTGCTCGGTGCCGACGACGGGGCCGATGTGCTCGGGGCGCTCGCCCGCACGGGGGACACCGCCGCGGCCGTCCTCGCCTGCGAGGCCGTCGGGGCCGCCGACCGTGTGCTGGAGACGACCGTCGAGTACGTCAAGCAGCGGGAGCAGTTCGGGCGGCCGATCGGGTCCTTCCAGGCCGTCAAGCATCGGCTCGCCGATGTGTACGTCCAGCTCCAAGCGGCCCGTTCCGCGGCCTACTTCGCCGCCTGGGCCGCCGTCCACGACGAGCAACGGGCCGGCGGGCTCGCCCTGGCCCAGGCCCTCGAAGCGCTGCGGACCGCCGCCGCCGAGGGGATCCAGCTGCACGGGGGCATCGGGTTCACCTGGGAACACGAGGTGCAGCGGTACTTCAAGCGCGCCGGCGCGGACGAGCTGCTCTTCGGGCCGGCGCACCGGCTGCGGGCGCACGCCGCCGACGCGGCGCGGCTCTTCGAGCGGGCGGAGGTGGCGGTGTGATCGGGGAACGGATCGTCCAGAAGATGTCGTCCACGCGCGGTTTCGCGAAGGTCGCGCCGCATGTCATCCCGGCCCTGGACCGGGCCGTGCACCGGATCACCCGGGGGAGGGTCCTGCTCAGCGCGCAGATGCTTCCGGGGGTCGTCCTGACCTCGACGGGGGCGCGGAGCGGGCTGCCCCGGCGGACCCCGCTCGCCTGCATGCCCGAGGACGACGGCCGCACCTGGATCCTCGTCGGCTCCAACTTCGGCCGCGACGGCCACCCCGCCTGGACCGCCAACCTCCTCGCCCACCCCAACGCCGAAGTCAACTGGAAGGGCACGGACATCCCGGTCACGGCGACCCTGCTGACGGGGGAGGAGCGGGCGGCCGTATGGAAGACCGCGCTGGCGTTCTGGCCGCCGTACGCGACCTATCAGGCGCGGGTCGAGCGGGAGATCCGGCTTTTCAGGATCACTCGCAGGTGATTCCGGACGCACGACAGGCGGCCGTCCACCGGTGTGAACGGCCGCCCGCCAGACAGGACTCGAAACAGGGACGCTACTTCGTCGGCTTCTTGCCCGTCACGCCCAGATACACCAACAGTGCCAGGTTCGGCTTGAGTTCGGCCTGCTTCACACCCCAGCTCTGGAAGCCCTTCTGGTGCGAGGCCACCGCCGCGAGCATGGCGACGAGGGAACCCGCGACCGCGGCCGGGTTGACGTCCTTGTCGACCTTGCCCTTGGACTGGAGCTCGGCGACCGCGTCCGCGAGGGAGTTGTTCACCGAATTGAGGATCTTCATGCGGATCTTGTAGAAGCGCTTGTCGCCCTCGGCGGCCCCGAGATCGACCACGCGCAGGATCGCGTCGTTCTTGCGCCAGAACTCCAGAAAACCGTCCACGAGTTCCTGCGCGGTCTGCCAGCCCGCCTTGCCGACCCACGACCGGCCGTCGAGCAACCGTGTCAACTGGCCGCCCTCGGTGGCCATTTGCTCGGCGACCTCCAGGACGGCGCCCTCGACGTCCGGAAAGTACTGGTAGAAGGTCGCGGGTGAAGTTCCCGCCTTCCGGGCGACATCGATGACTTTGACGTCCCGGTAAGGGGAGGAGCTGAGCATCTCGCTGAGGCAGTCGAGCAGCTTCTGCCGGGTCGCCTGCCCACGCCGGCCGGCCACACGGCCGTCGACGGTACGCACTTGTCCTGTCATGCCGTCAGCTTACCGAGGGGTGATCGGAGCGCGATTCGGCCGACTGCAAATGGGGTGCAAGGGGTCCGGGAGACGGGTGTGCCTGGTCCTGCGGGGTGCGTGCGGCGCCGTTACTTTGACGGTATGGCCGAAAACAGGGCATCCGCAGACGGAACGGGATACGGGGAGGGCGTCCCCTGCTGGGTGGACGCGCAGCTGCCCGACGTGGCCGCCGGGAAGCGGTTCTACGGTGAGCTCTTCGGATGGACCTTCCGTGACCGGCCGGACGCCCACGAGGGTTCGGTATGGGCCCACCACGAGGGCCGCCCCGTGGCCGCCCTCGCCCGCAAGACGGACGGCCGTATGCCCACCGTGTGGACGGTCTACTTCGCCACCCCGGACATCGAGAACCTCGCCGACCGGATCTGGGCGGCCGGCGGACAGGTCGTCACCGCGCCCGTGCCGGTGGCGGAACTGGGAGTGTCCGCGCTGGTCACCGACCCGGAGGGGGCCGCTTTCGGCCTCTGGGAGCCGGGCAGCCACCCCGGCTTCGGCGCCCGGCACGAGCCCGGCACCTTCGCCTGGGCCGAGCTGTACGCACGCGACACCGAGGCCGCCAACACCTTCTACGGCGGGCTCTTCCACGACGCCCTCTTCGGACCCGAGGCCCGCCCCGACTTCGGCCGCGCCCCCGTCTTCGACGTCTTCCCCGCCGAGATGCCGCCCCACTTCCTCGTGCACTTCGGTGTCGAGGACTGCGAGAGCGTGCTCGGGACGGTCAGCCGGCTCGGCGGACGGGTCCAGGCGCCGCCATTCGAGACGTCGTACGGAAAAGTGGCCGTCGTCACCGACAATCAGGGAGCGTCGTTCGCCGTTCTGGAGCGATCGGAGCGGTAGAGAGTTCCGCTTTGAGGTGAGACACCCCATTTGACCCCGGGTTCGCCACCGGGCCTCCGGCCAGGAAGAATCAGGGTTGCGTGCCGCCATGGCGGTGCGGTGGTGAGACGCTGCACGGGGTCGCGTACATATGTGGGTGGCGCGGCTTGTACGGGGAGGTGGCAGGCAGAGTGGTGGATCAGCTGACGCAGCACGATCCGCGCAGGATCGGGCCGTTCGAGGTGCTGGGACGGCTCGGTGCCGGCGGCATGGGGCTGGTCTATCTCGCGCGTTCGGCGTCGGGCCGGCGCGTGGCGATCAAGACGGTCCGTACGGAGCTCGCCGAGGACCAGCTCTTCCGCGTCCGCTTCACCCGCGAGGTGGAGGCGGCCCGGGCGGTCTCCGGCTTCTACACGGCGGCCGTGGTCGACGCCGACCCGCGCGCGGCGGTGCCGTGGCTGGCCACCGCGTACGTCCCCGCGCCCTCCCTCGAAGAGATAGTGAACGAGTGCGGGCCGCTCCCGGCTCAGGCGGTGCGCTGGTTCGCGGCGGGCGTCGCCGAGGCCCTGCAGTCCATCCACGGCGCCGGCCTGGTCCACCGCGACCTCAAGCCCTCCAACGTCCTGGTGGTCGAGGACGGCCCCCGGGTGATCGACTTCGGCATCGCGTCCGGCGTCTCGAACACCCGTTTGACGATGACGAACGTCGCCGTCGGCACCCCCGCCTACATGTCCCCCGAGCAGGCCAAGGACTCGCGCAGCGTCACCGGCGCCAGCGACGTGTTCTCCCTCGGCTCCATGCTGGTCTTCGCCGCCACCGGCCACCCGCCCTTCCACGGCGCCAACCCGGTCGAGACGGTCTTCATGCTGCTGCGCGAGGGCCCCGACCTGGAAGGCCTCCCGGACGAGCTGCGTCCGCTCATCGAGTCCTGCATGCAGATGGAGGCCACGGCCCGCCCCAACCCGGCCGACCTCCAGGCCCAGCTGGCGCCCCACCTCTACGGCTCCGGCTCGGACGACAGCGGTACGGCGTCGGCGTGGCTGCCCGAGAAGGCCGTCGCCATGATCGAGTCGCGGCGCGGCGGCCGCCCGACGCCCGCCCAGACCGGCGGCGCCCGCGGCGGAGGCGGCCGTCCCGCCGCCGCCCTCCTACGACCCGCCGCAGCCCGCTCCCGTCCCCGTCGGGGCCCCCGACACCGGCCCCGTGCGCCTGGCCGGCGCCCAGGTGCCCATCGGGCCCGGACCGCGCGTCGCCGACGCCCGGGCCGCCGCCGTGAAGGCGCCCCCGCCGGAGGCCGGCCTGGTCGCCTCCTGGTCCCGGCCGCGCCCCGGCGTCAACGGCACCGACGGCGCCGTGGGCCCGGCCGTACCGGCACCCCCGCCCGCGCCGCCGGAGACCGCGGCCGGCTGGCGGCCCTGGCGGTTCCGCATGTCGAACGACGTGTGGGGCACCCCGGCCGTCGCCGGGGACCTCGTCTACGTCACCTCCTTCGAGGTGCACGCCCTGGACGTCGGCACCGGCCGCCGCCGCTTCAAGACCCGGGACGTGGCCTGGTCGATGGCGGTCGCGGACGGCCGTATCCACGCCTCCGACGGCCCGACCCTCTTCGCGCTCGACGCCCGTGAGGGCGCCGACCAGTGGCGGCTCAACACGGACGCCTGGGTGTACTCCCTCAAGGCCGAGCGCGGCACGGTCATCACCGGCACGCGCGGCGGCGGCGTCCAGGCGTGGGACGCCTCGGGCGGCCAGAAACTCTGGGAGATCGCCGGCTGCCAGACCGACTTCGAGTCCCCCGAGGCCGGACCCGCGCTCCACGAGGGCACGGTCTACGTCTGGCAGGAGGGCCGACTGCGGGCCCTGGACGCCCGCACCGGCGAGGAGCGCTGGGCGTTCCCCATCGGCGACGCGGCCTCCTGCGGCGGGGTACCGGTCCGGGTGGCCCAGGCCCACGACGGGTACGTGTACATCTCGGCCGGGACGCGCGTCATGGCCCTCGACGTGGCGAGCGGACGGGTGCGCTGGCACTTCGAGGCCCCGGCGGTCTTCCTGTGCCCGCCGACCTTCGTGCCGGGGGCCGCGGTGACGGGCGGCGGGGTGTACCTCGCCGACTACCTCGGCACGGTCTACGCCCTCGACGCGACCGACGGCCGCGACCGCTGGCGCATCGCCACCGAGGCCCGGGCGTCGGTCGAGCCGGTGCTGGTGGCCGCGGGCCATGTCCACGTGGGCAGCGGCAAGGGCCTGTACACGCTGGACGCGGTCACCGGTACGCCGAAGTGGCGGTTCCAGGCCGGCGGGGACATCGTGGGGGCGCCCGCGGTGGCCGAGGGCCGTATCCACTTCGGGTCCACCGACCATCTGCTCTACACCCTGAAGGCCGACGACGGCCGCCTGCGCTGGAAGCTCGCGACCGGCGGGGAGATCACCGGGTCGCCGGTGGTCAGGGACGGGGTCGTGTACGCGTGCAGCAAGGACCGGTGCGTGTACGCGCTGGACGCGGAGAAGGGGACGGGAACGGCCCGGACGAACTAGCGTCCGCCGTTAGAGTGATCACATGCATACACGGGGGCGCGTTCTCAAGTTCACGGCTGTGTCGGTGCTGGTGGTCCTGTCGCTGACAGGGTTCTCCACCGGCCATGGTCACAGCAGCGGTCGGCACAAGAGCAAGAGCAGGAGCAGCGACAGTGGCGGCGGGTGCAGCAGCTCCCGCCAGAACCACGACAGCTACACGCCGCGCACCACCAGCACCCGCCGTAGCTCGACGCTGCAGGACGGCACCGCGGTGCTGGTGAGCTGTGCGACGAAGGCGATTCCCCACGCCACGGTCGAGGTCAGCAACCCGAACAGCCGTCGGGCCACCTTCGAGGTGGGGTTCTCCTTCACCGACGCCGCCGGCCGGACGCTGAGCTCCGGGGAGAAGCAGGTCACGGTGTCCGCGAGGGGCACGTCGAAGATCCAGGTGCCGGTGGGTCAGGCCGTTCTGGCGAAGCTCGACCACTGCTGGGTCGAGCCGGAGGCCGACCGGGTGAACTGACCGTCAGCCCCGCAGCTCCGTAAGGAACTCCACCAGCGCCGCGTTCACCTCGTCCGGCCGTTCCTGCTGGGTCCAGTGGCCGCAGCCCGGCAGCAGGACCGGGTCGCGGACCAGGTTCGGCATCAGCTTCGGCAGGCGCTCGATCAGTTCCGGGGTGCCCGGGAACGCGGGGACCAGGTCCCGGTCGCCGTACATGTAGAGGGCGGGCGGGGTGACCCTCGCGCCGTGCCAGGGGGCCGTCAGCTCCCAGTTGCGGTCCAGGTTGCGGTACCAGTTGAGGGCGCCGGTGAAGCCCTTGGCGTAGCTCTTGGTGAGCTCGTCGAGGTCGGCCTCGGTGAGCCAGGCGGGGAGCATCTCGGGGTCGGGCATGTCCGCGAGCCAGCCGCGGTCCAGGTCGGTCACCAGGGCCTGCTCGTAGCGTCCGCCGCCCTCGCCGTCGCCCGAGGCGCCGACCAGCAGCCTGCGCAGCGCGGAACGGGGGTTGGCGCCGAACTCGGCGTCGGCCACCCCGGGCTGGTTGAAGTAGTTCCAGTAGAAGTGTCCGTCGAACCGCTCTCGCATGGTCACGAGCGGCGGCCGCTCACCCCGGAACGGCGGCGGCACGCTCAGTCCGGCCACCCCGCGCACCACATCGGGGCGGAACAGCGCGGTGTGCCATGCGACCGGCGCCCCCCAGTCGTGCCCGACGACGAACGCCGTCTCCTCGCCCAGCGCGTGGACGAGCCCGACGACATCCCCGACCAGGTGGAGGATGCTGTACGCCGACACATCCTCCGGGTGGTCGCTGGTGCCGTATCCGCGCTGGTCGGGCGCGACCACCCGGAACCCGGCGGCGGCCAGCGGGCCGAACTGGTGGCGCCAGGAGTGCCAGGACTCCGGGAAGCCGTGCAGCAGCACGACGAGCGGCCCCTCGCCCTCCTCCGCGATGTGCAGCCGTATGCCGTTCACGTCGACCATGCGATGTTCAACCATGGGGTGAGCATACGTCTGTACAGGGCACCGAAATTGCTAACGCAACCTGAATCCGGGTTGCCGGGAACGGAACAGTCCGGCCTGCCGGTCTGGCGGCAGGTTCCCGAGCGCGACGAGATGCGGTGCCTGCGCGAACCCCTGGCGCACAGAAGTCTCCTTGGCGGCCCAGAGCGCGCGGACCGTGCCCTGCACCCCCTCGGCCGGATACCCGGCGATCACCGACGCGGCGGCGGTCGCGGCCGCCAACGCCCCGCCCGGCTCAGTGAGTTCGGTGACGAGTCCGATGGCGTGGGCGCGCTCGGCGGACAGCCGCTCCGCCGTTCCCATGAGCGCCGTCCGCGCCGCCTCCCCGTGCGGCATGAGCTGCGCCATGAGCACCGACTCGTAGGCGCTGACCATGCCGTAGGTGGTGTGCGGGTCGAAGAACGTGGCGGCCGGGTCGGCGACGAGGAAGTCGCACTCGCCGAGGAGATAGAAGGCGCCTCCGCAGGCCATCCCGTTCACCGCCGCGATGACCGGTTTCCACAGGTCGTTGGATTTCGGTCCGGCGCGCAGGAGCGGATCGTCCGCCATGTAGGGGGAGTTCGGCTGCGGAACCTCGGCGTCCCGGTCGAGGCCGGTGCAGAAGGCCCGCTCCCCGGCACCGGTGAGGACCACGGCCCGTACGGAGTCGTCGAACCGCACCTCACGCCACGCGTCGACGATGTCGTCCCGCATCTCCAGGTCGATGGCGTTCAGCCGGTGGGGCCGGTCGAGGGTGACGACCGCGACCCCGGTGTCCTTGTCGGCGGTGACCCGCAGGCCGGTCATGACAGCACCCACTGGGGGAGCCCGTCGGAGAACACCACATGCACCCGGGCACCCATCCGGATCCGGCGCGGATCAAGGGAGTTGAGCGGCGCCCCGGCCGCGGTGACCAGGTTGCCGACCAGCCGTATCCGAGGTGCCTCCTCCAGTTCGACCACGACCACGTTGTACGGCGCCTGCGCCGCGTAGTCGGGGAGGAGGGGCGGGTGGGGGACGACGTAGGACCAGATCCGGCCGCGCCCGGAGACCGGACGCCACTCGGTCCCGAAGGAGCGGCAGTGCGGGCAGCAGGGCCGGGGCGGGAAGCGGAGTTCGCCGCAGTCGGCGCAGGCCTGGACGCGCAGTTCGCCCCGGGCGGCGTACTGCCAGAAGGGGGCGCCCGTGGAGTCCTTCACCGGTTCGAGCATGTCAGCTCCTGTTGGTCAGCAGCAGGGCGGAGGTGGGGACGCCCTCGCCGGCGGTGACGAGGCAGGTCGCGGCGTCCGGCACCTGGGCGGTGCTGGTCCCGCGCAGCTGTCGTACGCCTTCGTCGATGAGGTTGAAGCCGTGCACGTAGGCCTCGGACAGGCCCCCGCCGCCGGTGTTGATCGGCAGCCGTCCGCCGATCTCCAGGGCCCCGCCCTCGGTGAAGGCGCCGCCCTCGCCGCGACCGCAGAAGCCGTAGCCCTCCAGGGAGAGCGGGACGAGGGCGGTGAACGCGTCGTAGATCTGGGCCACGTTGACGTCCTGCGGGGTGAAGTCGGCGTGTTTCCACAGGTGTCGGGCGGCGGTCCAGGCGGGCCCGGTGAGCGGGTCGTCGTTCCAGTAGTTGACCATGCCGTGGTGCTGGGCGGGCAGTCCCTGGGCGGCGGAGTGGACGTAGACAGGGGTGTTCGGGCAGTCCCGGGCGCGCTCCCTGCTGACCAGCACGCACGCCAACGCCCCGTCCGTCTCCAGGCAGTTGTCGAAGAGACACAGGGGCTCGCTGATCCAGCGGGAGGTCATGTACATCTCGCGGGTCAGGGGGCGGTCGTACATGATCGCCGCCGGGTTCTGGTTGGCGCGGTTGCGGCAGGCGAGGGCGACGTTGAAGAGGTGGTCGCGGGTCGCGCCGTACTCGTGCATGTAGCGGCGGGTGAGCATGGCGATCTCGTCGGCGGGGCGGAGCAGGCCGAAGGGTCTCGTCCACTGGGCGGGGGTGGGGAGTTGGACGCTGGTGTTCGTCCAGGGGCGGGGGCCCGAGCCGCGCTTGCGGGACCGCCAGGCGACCCCGACCGTGGCCTGGCCGCTCGCTATCGCCGCCGCGAGGTGGGCGACCGTCGCGCACGAACCGCCGCCGCCGTAGCCGACCTTGCTGAAGAAGGTGAGGTCGCCGAGGCCGACGGCCTTCGCCAGCTCGACCTCGTCCGTCTCCTCCATGGTGTACGAGGCCAGGGCGTCGACCTCGCCCGGGTCGATCCCGGCGTCGTCGAGGGCGGCGAGCACGGCCCGGCAGGCCAGCGTTCTCTCGTCCTCGGCAAGGCGTTTGGCGAAGGGGGTCCGTCCGATACCGACGATCGCCGTGGCGTCCTTGAGGGTCACGCTGCACGCACCTCCGCACCTGTGAGGCCTGCTGACAGCCCGTCAGGCTACAGCTAATCTGACGGGTAGTCAGCTAACGCGTTTCCGCTTTCGGGGAGGCCGATGTGGAGTGGCGGAGCATCCCGGAGCTGGTCCGCCGGGCGGCACGGCGGTACGCCGCCACGGAGGCGGTCGTCGAGGGCCGGACCCGGATCACCTACGGCGAGTTGGGCGCCCGTGTGGAGCGGGCGGCGGCCGCGTGCGTCGCGAACGACGTGCGGCCGGGCGACCGGGTGGCCGTCTGGGCCCCCAACTCCCTGGACTGGATGGTCTCAGCACTGGGCGCGGTGTCGGCCGGGGCGGTCCTGGTCCCCCTCAACACCCGCTTCAAGGGCACCGAGGCCGCGGACGTGCTGCGCAGGAGCGGGGCCCGGCTGCTGTTCATCACCGGCACCTTCCTGGGCACGTCGTACGTGGCGTCCCTGCGCAGGGCGGTCGCGGAGGGCCCGGGGCTGCCGGACCTGGAGCAGGTGGTGGTGCTGTCGGACGACGCCCCCGCCGACTTCCGCACCTGGAAGGACTTCCTGGTGAGCGGGGACACGGTGGGGGAGGCGGAGGTACGGGCGCGGGCCGCCGCCGTGGCCCCCGACTGGCCCTCGGACATCGTCTTCACGTCCGGGACGACGGGCCGCCCCAAGGGTGCGGTGATCACCCACGAGCAGACCCTGCGGGCGTACGAGGTCTGGTGCGAGCTGGCCGGGCTGCGGCACGGCGACCGCTACCTGATCGTCAACCCCTTCTTCCACACCTTCGGCTACAAGGCCGGGGTGATCGCCTGTCTGATGCGCGGGGCGACGATGATCCCGCAGCCGGTGTTCGACGTGGACACCGTGCTGGCGAACATCGCGGCGGAACGGGTCTCGGTGCTGCCGGGCCCGCCCACCCTCCACCAGTCGCTCCTGGACCACCCGGCGCGCTCCTCGCACGACCTGTCCGCCCTGCGCCTGGTGGTCACGGGCGCGGCCGTGGTGCCGCTCAGGCTGGTCGAGCAACTGCGCGGCGAACTGGGCGTGGAGACGGTCCTGACCGCGTACGGCCTCTCGGAGGCGAGCGGCATCGTGACCATGTGCCGGCGGGGCGACCCGTTGCCGGTGATCGCGTCGACGTCCGGGCGGGCCATCCCCGGCACCGAGGTGCGGGTGGCGGCGCCGGACGGGGAGCCCGGTGAGGTCCTGGTCCGCGGCTTCAACGTGATGCGCGGCTACTACCGGGACGAGGCGGCCACCGCGGAGGCGGTGACCGAGGACGGCTGGCTGCGCACCGGCGACATCGGTGTCCTGGACGCGGCGGGCAACCTGCGGATCACCGACCGGCTGAAGGACATGTTCATCGTCGGCGGCTTCAACGCGTACCCGGCGGAGATCGAGCAACTCCTCGGCCTGCACCCGGCGGTGGCCGACGTGGCGGTCGTCGGCGTGCCCGACGCGCGGCTCGGCGAGGTCGGCAGGGCGTACGTGGTGCGCCGCCCGGGCTCGGTCCTGACCGCCGACGACCTGATCGCCTGGGCCCGCCGGGAGATGGCCAACTACAAGGTGCCGAGGACGGTGGAGTTCGTGGCGCGGCTGCCCCGGAACGCGAGCGGGAAGGTGGTCAAGGGCGAACTGCGCCGGGGGCCGGCCTGAACGGCCGGCCCCCGGACACGCCTCGGCCGCGACGGCTTCCCCTCCGCGCCGCCGCGGCCGATCCCCGTGTGCGGAAAGTCCTTGTCAGGCCTTCTCGTCCGTGGCGTGGTTGTCGAGCGGCTTGACCGTGCCGTCCGTCGTGCCAGCGGCCAGGGTGACGACCTTCTCGGCGCCGGTGGCGTGGTTGTCGAGCGGCTTGACCGTGTCCTCGGTCCCCGTGGCGTGGTTGTCGAGCGGCTTGACCGTGCCGTCCTGCTTCTCGGTTTCACTCATGGGTGGTGACTCTCTCGATTCGGCGATGGGCGAAGCCGCCCGGCGACTCCCCCGAGGGTCGCCGGGCGGCATGTCAGGGCCGGTAACCCTAGCGATGGAGACCACCGCTGACCCGTCTGCCCCCCGACGCGACGGATCGACAAGCTGAGCCTGCCGTGCGGCGATAAACGAACGATGAACGCCTGTCCGCCGGAGGCCCTACACGGTGGCCGACGGCGTGAGCAGGAGCCGTACGTCGGCGGCCTCCGGCGAGTCCAGCTGCTCGAAGATGCCGAGCGCCTCCTGCCAGCACACCTCCGCCCGGCCGGGCTGGCCGAGCCCGCTGAGGGCGCGGCCGAGGACGGTGAGGACGTTGCCGCGCCGCCACTCGCCTCCGATGCCCCGCAGCACGGCGAGGGCCTGCTCGGTCAGGGCGGCGGCCGGGGCGGGCCGGTGGCCGGCGAGGTGCGCCTCGGCGAGCCGGAACAGCGTCATGCCCTCCCACAGCCGCTGCCGGCTGTCACGGAAGACCTCCAGGGCCTCCGTGAGCCGGTCCACGGCGGCGTCCAGCCGCCCCTGCCCGGTGAGCGCCAGGCCCAGCGCGTACCGGCCGTTCGCGCCGCGCAGCGTGTGTCCGAGCCGGTCGTAGATGACGATGCCCTGCTGGGCGAGCTCCACGGCGCTGGTTCTCTGCCCCAGGGCCAGGTGGATGCGGGAGAGGTTGCACAGCGCGCTGGCCTCGCCCGCGAGGTTGCGGTCGAGCCGGAAGCTCTCGATGGCCTCCTTCAGGTAGGCCTCGCCCTCGGCGTGGCGGCCCTGGTAGAGCGCGATGATGCCGCGGTCGTTGGCGGCCCAGCAGCTGGGTGCCAGGTCGTCCGCCGTGCGGGCGAGGTCCATGGCGAGCCGGGCCTCCGCGTCCGCCTGCTCGAAACGGCCGGCGACGAGATGCACGTTGGTCAGCGTGGTGAGCGCACGCGCGCGGGTGCGCGGGTCGTCCGCCGCGTCGGCCGCGTCCCGCAGGGCGACGGCGGCGACCTCGTACTGCTTGGAGTTGGCCCCCGACTCGGCCAGGTCCTTCGCCACCCACAGCAGGTCCACCGCGCGTCGCAGCAGGGCTCCCTTGGCGCACTGCTGGACGAAGGCGAGCAGGGCGTTGGCCTCCGCGTACAGCCAGTCCTGGGCGGTGTGGCGGTCCTCGAAGGACAGCCCGGGGTAGTGGATCTCCTCCAGGTGCTCCACCAGCCGGTCCCCGGGCCGCTCGATGGCGTACACGGCCGCCGCGGTCGCGAGATAGAAGTCCAGCAGCCGCGACAGCGCCGCCGCACGCCCGCTGGGCGGCCACTCGTCGCGTTCGGCGCACGCACGCGCGTAGAGCCGTACGAGATCGTGGAACCGGTAGCGGCCGGGCGCCGCCGACTCCAGCAGCGAGGTGTCGACGAGGGCCTCCAGGAGGTCCTCGGTGTCCTCGACGGGCAGGTCCAGTACGGCGGCGGCCGCGGCCAGCGAGATGTCCGGGCCGTCGGCGAGGCCCAGCAGCCGGAAGGCGCGGGCCTGGGCGGGCTCCAGCTGGCCGTAGCCGAGCTCGAAGGTGGCCTTCACCGCGAGGTCGCCGGCCTGGAGTTCGTCGAGGCGGCGGCGTTCGTCGGCGAGCTTCGCCGCCAGGACGGAGACCGTCCAGGTGCGGCGGGCCGCCAGGCGGGAGGCGGCGATGCGGATGGCGAGCGGGAGGAAGCCGCAGGCGGCGACCACGTCGAGGGCGGCCTTGCGCTCGGAGGCGACCCGCTCCTCGCCGACGATCTTCGTGAAGAGCTGGAGTGCCTCGTCGGGGGACATGACGTCCAGGTCGACCAGGTGGGCGCCGGCGAGGTCGACCATCCGGACCCGGGAGGTCACGAGGGCCGCGCAGCCCTCCGTGCCCGGCAGCAGGGGCCGTATCTGGGCCGCGTCGCGCGCGTTGTCGAGCAGGACGAGGACCCGGCGGCCGTCCAGCACCGAGCGGTACAGGGCGGCCCGTTCCTCCAGGGAGTCGGGGATCGCCGAGTCGGCGGTGCCGAGGGCTCTGAGGAAGGCGCCGAGGACCGTCTCCGGGTCGGCGGCCCGGGCGCCGGCGCCCTGGAGGTCGACGTAGAGCTGTCCGTCGGGGAAGGCGGCACGGGACTGGTGGGCCACGTGCACGGCCAGCGTGGTCTTGCCGACGCCACCGATGCCGGCCAGCGCGGAGACCGCCATCACACGGCCCTCGGAGCCGGAGGCGAGCACCTCGCTCAGTTCGGACACGAAGGACGCGCGACCGGTGAAGTCCGGGACCGTCGCCGGGAGTTGGGCGGGGCGGACCGGGGCCGCGACCGGTTCGGGCTGCGGGGAGGAGGGTTCCGCGAGACCGGGGTCGGCCTGGAGGATGCGCTGCTGGAGCTCGCGCAGGCCGGGGCGGGGGTCGACGCCGAGTTCGTCGGCGAGCAGGCGGCGGGTGTCGGCGTAGACCGCGAGGGCCTCCGCCTGCCGGCCGCTGCGGTACAGGGCGAGCATGAGGAGTTCCCTGAGCCGCTCGCGCAGGGGGTGCGCGGCGGTGAGCGCGGTGAGTTCGGAGACCGCCTCCGCGTGGCAGCCCTGCTCCAGGTCCATGTCGAGGCGGGATTCGAGGAGTTGCAGCCGCCACTCCTCCAGCCGCACGCGCTGTGCCTCGGCGTACGGCCCCGGCACGCCCGCGAGCACCTCGCCGTCCCACAGTCCGAGCGCCCGGGTCAGGGCGTCCCGCGCGTGGCACAGGTCCCCGGCGCTCTTGGCCTTCTCCGCGTCGGTGGCGAGTTCCTGGGCGGCGGCGAGGTCCAGCGCGTCCTCGCCGAGCCCGCGGATCGCGTAACCGCCGGACTCGCTGACCAGGATCCCGGGGTCGAGGATCTTGCGGAGCCGGGAGGCGTACGTGCGCACGGCGGCCAGCGCCTGCGACGGGGGCTCCTCTCCCCACAGGGCGTCGATCAGCTCGGCGGCGGTCGCGGTACGGCCCTCGCGCAGCAACAGGGCGGCGAGCAGGGCGCGTTGCTGCGGGGATCCGGTGTTCAGCAGTTCCTCACCGCGCCGGGCGCGCACCGGGCCCAGCACGAAGAAACGCAGCGGCGCGGGCTCCGCCGCGGCACCTGTGTCCTGCCCGGTCCCCGCCGAGGAGCCGGGACGCCTCTGCTCCGGCACCCGCGGTACACCGTCCATCGCCGTCCCCCTAGGGCCTGTCTGCAACCCCGTCAGTTTGCCTTGTCCATGGCGGATGCGTCAGCTGTGGAGAGCCTGATCACAGGAGGACGCGCGGGATGTCACAAGCCCCTCACCCTCTCTCCGCACACTTCCGCCCAGGAACGCCCGCGAAGCGCCCGCCGGCACCCGCCTCCCGACACGACACCGGCAGGGGGGCGGACGGTTCCGGGCGGGCACGCGCAGGGGTGGCCGGTGACCGGTGGGCCGCGGCGGTGGCGGGTGCTGCGCCCGTAGCTGACGGACCGTCAGATCGGCGCTACCGTGGGCGTCATGGAGACCACGACGGCACTTCCGAAGATCATCTCCGTCGACGACCACACGGTGGAGCCCTCCGACGTCTGGCAGAACCGGCTCCCGAAGAAGTACCTGGACACCGGCCCCCGCATAGTCCGGGCCCCGCTGAAGGAGATCAGCTTCCTCGGCGGCCGCTTCAAGCCCGTGATGGGCGCCCCCGGCGAGGACGGCCCCCTCGGCGACTGGTGGCTGTACGAGGGACTCCAGCGCCCCCTCACCCGCCTCGACACCGCGGTCGGCTACAGCAGGGACGAGATCAAGCTGGAGGTCATCACCTACGAACAGATGCGCCCCGGCTCCTACGACGTCCCGCAGCGCCTCGCCGACATGGACGTCAACCACGTCCAGTCCGCCCTCTGCTTCCCGACCTTCCCGCGCTTCTGCGGCCAGACCTTCACCGAGGCCAAGGACCACGAACTGGGCCTGCTGTGCGTCCGGGCCTACAACGACTGGATGGTGGAGGAGTGGTGCGGCCCCCAAGCGCAGGGACGCCTCATACCGCTCACCCTGATCCCGCTGTGGGACGCCGAGTTGGCGGCCGCCGAGGTCCGCCGCAACGCGGCCCGGGGCGTGCGGGCCGTCGCCTTCTCCGAGATACCCCCGCACCTGGGCCTGCCCTCCGTCCACTCCGACGACTGGGACCCCTTCCTCGCCGCCTGCGACGAGACCGGCACGGTCATCGCCATGCACATCGGCTCCAGCAGCCGTATGCCCTCCACCTCCGCCGACGCCCCGCCCGCCGTCGGCTCCACGATCACCTTCGCCAACTGCTGCTTCTCGATGGTCGACTGGCTGATGAGCGGCAAGTTCGAGCGCTTCCCGAACCTCAAGGTCATGTACGCCGAGGGGCAGATCGGCTGGATCCCCTACATCCTGGAGCGCGCCGACGTCGTCTGGGAGGAGAACCGCGGCTGGGGCGGCGTCGCCGACAAGGTCCACCGCCCGCCGTCGGAACTCTTCACCGAGCACGTCTTCGGCTGCTTCTTCGACGACGCGTTCGGCCTGAAGAACCTCGACTCGATCGGCGTCGGCAACGTCCTCTACGAGACCGACTACCCCCACTCCGACTCCACCTGGCCGAAGTCGCGCGAGGTCGGCGAGGCCCAGATGGGACACCTGGCGCCGGACGTGGTCGAGAAGATCGTCCGCGGGAACGCCATCGAGCTCCTCGGTCTCACCCCGGACGGCCTCTGGGGCGGCCCCCGGTGACCGCGTACGGCATCCAGCTCCCCGTCCAGTCCCAGAGCACCCTCTACGCCGAGCCCTGGGAGGCCGGCGCGGGCCCCGAGGATCTCGTCGAGGTGGCCCGGGCCGCCGACCGCGCCGGGTTCGCGTACATCGCCGCCTGCGACCACGTGGGCGTTCCGCGCCGCCTGGCCCCCGCGATGAGTACGGTCTGGTACGACCCGGTCGCCACCCTCGCCTACCTGGCGGGCGTGACCGAACGGGTAAGGCTGCTCAGCCATGTGGCCGTCGTGGGGCTGCGGCACCCGCTCCTCACCGCCAAGCAGTACGCCACCCTCGACCATCTCAGCGGCGGACGGCTGATCCTCGGCGTCGGCGCGGGACACGTCCAGGAGGAGTTCGAGGCGCTCGGGGTCGACTTCGCCGGACGCGGGGCCGTCCTCGACGAGTCGATCGACGCCCTGCGCAAGGCCCTCGGCCCCGACGAGTTCCCCGAACACCACGGCAAGCTCTACGACTTCGAGGGCCTCGGCCAGCGTCCCCGCCCCGCCCAGGCCCGCGTCCCGGTGTGGGTCGGGGGCTCCTCCCCGGCCGCCGTACGCCGTGCCGCCCTCAAGGGCGACGGATGGCTGCCCCAGGGCGACCCCCGGGACCGGCTGCCCGCGCAGATCGAGCGGATACGGCGGCTGCGGGCGGAGGCGGGCATCGAGGGGCCCTTCACCGTCGGAGCCATCGCCGAGCCGCTCTACCTCGGCACGCCCACGTGGGACGTCGGCCGCCGGACGCTCAGCGGCGCGCCCGACGAGCTCGCGGCGTCCCTGCGCGCCTACCGCGCGATGGGCGTGGACCAGATCCAGGTGCGCTTCCGCAGCCGTGACCGCGAGGAACTCATCGACCAGATCTCGGCGTTCGGCGCCGAGACTGCCCCCCACCTCTGAGGAGTCACCGCATGGGCAAGCTGGACGGACGTGTCGTCCTCGTCACCGGCGCGGCGCGCGGGCAGGGGGAGCAGGAGGCCCGGCTGTTCCGGGAGGAGGGCGCCGAGGTCGTCGTGGGGGATGTGCTGGACGAGCAGGGGAGGGCGCTCGCCGAGGAGATCGGGGCGCTGTACGTGCACCTCGACGTGAGCCGGGAGGCCGACTGGCAGCAGGCGGTACAGGCCGTCGTCGAGGAGTACGGGCGGGTCGACGGGCTCGTCAACAACGCGGGCATCCTGCGCTTCAACGCCCTTCTCGACACGCCCCTCGACGAGTTCATGCAGATCGTGAACGTCAACCAGGTCGGCTGCTTCCTCGGCATCAGGACCGTCGGGCCGGTCCTGGCCGACGGGGGCACGATCGTCAACACCGCCTCCTACACCGGGGTGACCGGGATGGCGGGCGTGGGCGCCTACGCGGCCTCCAAGCATGCGATCCTCGGGCTCACCCGGGTCGCCGCGCTGGAGCTGGCACCGCGCGGTATCCGGGTCAACGCCATGTGCCCCGGCGCCATCGACACCGCGATGTCCAACCCGGCCGTCCTGGACCCGTCGGCGGACGGGGCGGAGGCCTCCCGGGGGCTCGACCGGTTCTACCGCAAGATCGTGCCGCTCGGCCGGATCGGGCGGCCGGAGGAGGTGGCGGCGCTCGCGCTGTTCCTGACCGCCGCCGACTCCTCGTACATCACCGGGCAGCCGTTCGTGATCGACGGCGGCTGGCTCGCCGGGGTCTCCGTCATCTGACCGTTCGTCAGCTATTGACCCTGCGTGCACCCGGTGCCACAGTCGGCGGCAGATCAGGAATCTGACGGAGTGTCAGAAAACAGGAGTGTCAGAGACAGACTGGGGACGGTGAACCTCCTTGGAATTCGGGCTCTTTGTACAGGGATACGTGGGCAAGCGCGCCGAGACCGACCCGCTGGCCGAGCACAAGGCGCTGATGGAGGAGACCGAGTACGTCATCCAGGCGGACCGGTCCGGCTTCAAGTACGCCTGGGCGTCCGAGCACCACTTCCTGGAGGAGTACTCGCACCTCTCCGCCAACGACGTCTTCCTCGGCTACCTCGCGCACGCCACGGAGCGGATCCACCTGGGGTCGGGCATCTTCAATCCGCTCGCCCAGGTCAACCACCCCGTGAAGGTCGCCGAGAAGGTGGCCATGCTCGACCATCTCACCGAGAACCGCTTCGAGTTCGGCAGCGGGCGCGGGGCCGGGTCGCACGAGATCCTCGGGTTCATCCCCGGGGTGACCGACATGAACTACACCAAGGAGATCTGGGAAGAGACCATCGCCGAGTTCCCCAAGATGTGGCTCCAGGACGAGTACGTGGGCTTCCAGGGCAAGCACTGGCAGCTGCCGCCGCGCAAGATCCTGCCGAAGCCGTACGGGAAGTCGCACCCCGCGATGTGGTACGCCGCCGGGTCGCCGCCGTCGTACGCCATGGCCGCGCGCAAGGGGCTCGGGGTCCTGGGCTTCAGCGTGCAGAAGGTCGCCGACATGGAGTGGGTGCTGGAGCAGTACAAGACGGCGGTGGTCGACGCCGAGCCGATCGGGGACTTCGTCAACGACAACGTGATGGTGACGACCACGGCGATCTGCGCGCCGACGCACGCCGAGGCGATCGAGATCGCCGTGCGCGGGGGGCTGCACTATCTGCCCTCGCTGGTCTTCCGGTACCACGACACGTTCCCGCGGCCCGAGGGGTTCCCCGTGTGGCCGGAGACCCTGCCCGAATACACCGCGGAGTTCGTCGAGTTGCTCATCGAGGAGGAGCTGCTGATCTGCGGTGACCCGGACGAGGTGGTCCGGCAGTGCAAGCGCTGGGAGCAGGCCGGGGCGGACCAGCTGAGCTTCGGGCTGCCGGTGGGGGTGCCGAAGGAGGAGACGCTCCAGACGATCCGGCTCATCGGGGAGCACGTGATTCCGAAGATCGACACGGATCCGGTGCACCGGACGACCCGTTTCCGCGAATCCGTCTAAGCGCGCATCCATCTGAGGGGGCTCGGTTCCATGCTCGATCACGTCATCAAGGGTGCGACCGTTGTCGACGGGACCGGCGCTCCCGCCTTCACCGCCGACGTCGGTGTCCGGGACGGTCGGATCGCCGTCGTCGGGGAGGTCACCGAGGACGCCCGCACCGGCGAGGACGCCACCGGGCTCGTCCTCGCCCCCGGGTTCGTCGACCCCCACACCCACTACGACGCCCAGCTGTTCTGGGATCCGTACGCGACCCCCTCCCTCAACCACGGGGTCACCACGGTCGCCGCCGGCAACTGCGGCTTCACCCTGGCGCCCCTGAACCCGGCCCGCCCGGACGACGCCGACTACACCCGCCGCATGATGTCCAAGGTCGAGGGGATGTCGCTGGTCGCCCTGGAGGAGGGGGCGCCCTGGAGCTGGAGTTCCTTCGGCGAGTACCTGGACGCCCTGGAGGGGCGGATCGCCGTCAACGCCGGGTTCATGGTGGGGCATTGCGCGCTGCGGCGGTACGTGATGGGGCCGGACGCCGTCGGGGGACAGCCGTCCGAGGAGCAACTCGGCGAGATGCTGCGGCTGTTCCATGACGCCATGGACGTCGGAGCCTGGGGGTTCTCCACCACCCAGTCGTCCACCCACTCCGACGGCGACGGCAGGCCCGTCGCGTCCCGGCACGCCCTGCCCGCCGAACTCCTCGCGCTCTCCCGGGCCGTCGGAGAGCACGAGGGGACACAGATCGAGGCCATCGTCGCCGGGTGCCTCGACCAGTTCAGCGACGCCGAGATCGAACTGTTCGCGGAGATGAGCGCGGCGGCCGGGCGGCCGTTGAACTGGAACGTGCTGACCATCGACTCGTCCGTGCCGGAACGGGTGCCGAGGCAACTGCTCGCGAGTGAGCAGGCGAGGAAGGCGGGCGGCCGGGTCGTCGCCCTGACCATGCCGATCCTCACCCCGATGAACATGTCCCTGGGCACCTTCTGCGCGCTCAACCTCATCCCCGGGTGGGGGCCGGTCCTCGCACTGCCCGTCCCCGAGCGGATCGAGAAACTGCGCGATCCGGACGTCCAGAGGGAACTGCTCCGGCAGTCCCAGTCCAAGGAGGCCGGGGTCTTCAGGCGGCTGACCAACTTCGGGCGGTACGTCATCGGCGACACCTACAGCGAGGCGAACCGCGGGCTCAGCGGGCGGGTCGTTCAGGACATCGCGGCCGAGCGCGGGCAGGAGCCGTTCGCCGCGCTGGTCGAGATCTGCGCGGCCGACTCGTTGCGTACGGTCCTGTGGCCCATGCCCACCGACAACGACCCGGCGTCCTGGGCGATGCGTGCCGAGGCCTGGCAGCACGAGGACGTCCTGCTCGGCGGGTCCGACGCGGGCGCGCATCTGGACCGGATGTGCGGGGCGCCGTACACGACCCGCTTCCTCGGGGACTGTCTGCGCGGGCGGAAGCTGACGTCGTTGGAGCAGGCCGTGAAGATGCTCACCGACGACCCGGCCCGGCTGTTCGGACTGCGGGAGCGCGGGCGGATCCAGGAGGGCTTCCATGCGGACCTCGTCCTCTTCGACCCGGAACGGATCGCCGCGGGCACGGCCACCCTGGTGCACGACCTGCCGGGTGACAGTCCGCGGCTGGACTCCAAGGCGATCGGGGTACGGGCCGTGTGGGTCAACGGGGTCGAGGCGATCCGGGACGACGTGGTGAGCGGGGCCGTGCCGGGCCGGGTGCTGCGGTCGGGGCGGGACACCCGGACGGTGAGCACGAGGTGACGCCGTCGGATGGTGCTTCGGGTGGTGGTTTCGGTGACTCCGGCCGTTCCGGTGATTCCGGCGGTTCAGGTGGTTCTTCGGGCGGTTCCAGGGGCGGTGGCCGCGAAGTGACGGGCTCGAAGGGCTCGGGTGGTTCCCCGGACGCGCAGCGGCTGTTCGTCGGCGGCGAGTGGCTGGAGCCGGACGGCGGGCACTACGCGGTGGTCGACCCGGCCACCGAGGAGACCGTCGGGTGGGCTCCGGAGGCCTCGCGGGATCAGGTGCACGCGGCCTGTGCCGCGGCCCGCGAGGCCTTCGGGCCGTGGTCGCGCACGGCGCCGGAGGAGCGCGGCGCCGTGCTGGCCCGGGCCGCCGACATCATCCGTTCCCGCCTGGTGCCGTACGCCGAACTGGCCCAGGCCGAGACCGGCGCGACCACGGGTGTGGCCCGTGCCATGCAGGTCGGCGTGGCCGCCGCCCGCTTCCGGCGGTACGCGCGGGTCGAGCCCGCCGAGTGGGCGATCCCGCCGCAGGTGAACGAGGCCGGGCCGATGGGGAAGGCCGCGGTGATGGGCGCGCTGGCCGTCCGGCAGCCCGTCGGGGTCGTCACCTGCGTCACGTCGTACAACAACCCGTGGGCGAACCCGGCAGGGAAGATGGCCCCCGCCCTGGCCATGGGCAACACCGTCGTCGTGAAACCCGCCCCGCAGGACCCCCTCTCCGTCTACCGCATGGCGGAGGCGCTGGAGGCCGCCGGGGTGCCGCGCGGGGTCGTGAACGTGGTGAGCGGCCGTTCCGTGGAAGTCGGCGAGGCCGCCGTCGACTCGGCCGACGTCGACATGGTCAGCTTCACCGGCTCCACGGCGGTCGGACAGCGCATCGGCGAGGTGTGCGGGCGGTCCATGAAACGGCAGTTGATGGAGCTGGGCGGCAAGGGGGCGGCGGTCGTCTTCGAGGACGCGGACCTCGCCTCGGCCGTGGCCGGGATCGGGACCACCTTCTCCTTCTACAGCGGACAGATCTGTACGGCACCGACGCGGGTGCTGGTGCAGCGCGCGGTCTACGAGCGACTCGTCCAGCAACTCGCTGTGTACGCAGGCAGGTTGAAGGTAGGTGATCCTCGGGAGGCCGGGACGGTCGTCGGGCCGGTGATCTCGGCCGCACACCGGGAGCGGGTGGAGTCGTACGTCGAACTGGGCCGCAAGGAGGGCGCTTCCGTCGTCGTGGGCGGTGAACGGCCGCCCCTGGCACGCGGCTTCTACGTCACCCCGACGCTGCTCGCCGACTGCGGCCCGGAGATGCGTGTGGTCCGTGAGGAGATCTTCGGCCCGGTCGTGACCGTGACGCCCTTCGACGACGAGGAGGAAGGCATCGCCCTCGCCAACGACAGCGACTACGGCCTCATCGACTACGTCTGGTCGGCAGACGTCGCCCGCGCCTTCCGTGTGGCACGGCAGCTGCGGGCCGGGGGAGTCGGGGTCAACACGGTCGGCCGCAACATGGAGGCGCCGTTCGGGGGCTTCCGCAGGAGCGGGGTCGGCCGGGACTGCGGGTCGTACGCGCTGCACGCCTACAGCGAGGTGCAGTCGATCGTCTGGCCGGGGTGAGACGGCTTCCCGGGCGGGGGCCGGTCGACTGGGGTTCGGCCAACTGGCCGGTAACCGCCGGGTGGGCCCGTAGAGTCCCGGAGCGGAGGGCGGCGACATCGACGCCGGCGCCCTGACAGTCAGTCAAGAACCGTTTCGGAGAATCGACTTGAAGCTCACCAAGCGACTTGCCCTGACCGCCGCGGGCCTCGCCGCCGCGACCGCCCTGCTGGGCACGGCCACCGGTTACGCCACCCCCTCGGACCCCGCGCCCAAACCCGTGAAGGCCCCCGCCGCACTCAAGGTGCCCGAGGGCAACAAGCTGACCGGCGTGTACCCGGCCCGAGGCGTTCAGACGTACACCTGCACCGACGGCGCCTGGAAGCTCCTTGAGCCCGCCGCGACCCTCTCCGACCGGAGAGGCCGCACGGTCGCGCTCCACTCCCGCGGCCCCGTCTGGGTCTCCACGCTGGACGGCAGCGCGGTGAACGCCGCGGCGATCGCCAACTCCCCCAAGACCGGCACCATCCCCGAACTCCTCCTCCAGGCCACCGCCACCCGGGGCACGGGCGTCTTCGCGGGCGTCACCTACATACAGCGCCTCAACACCACCGGCGGCGTCGCCCCGACCACCGCCTGCACGGGCACGGACCAGGTGAGCGTGGCCTACACGGCGACCTACGCCTTCTACAAGCCGGCGAAGTGACGCGCGACGCCTGACCTGCCGAGCGGCACGGTGGTGATCCTGCGGGAACGGACCATCATCGTGCCGCCGTGAGCCACCGGTGGCGAAGCCGGCTTACGCGCGGTCTCGACCGACCAGCCGTCCACCGCCCGGCAGAAAGCACGACGGACACTGGGCCGTTGACACGGCGAACACGACGAGACCGCGAGGGTATGTACTGACAGGTGTCTGCCTCGGGCAGGCGCTGGCCGCGATGCTCGTGGCATGACCAAAGCGAGTGTCCCGATCACCGTCTTCGCCCGTATGACGTCCAGCCCCGCGCACACCCATCAGGTCATCGTGCCGATCGACCTCGCCCAGGTGTTCAAGCCGTGGGGGCCGTTCCCCGGCGTCGCGGAAGTGCGCGGCCAGACCGGCACCTGGGACCGACCGGGGACGTCGCGCCAGACCTGGTTCACCGACGGCTCCAAGGCCGACGAGCGGCTCACCGAGATCGCGGAGGGGTACGGGTTCGCCTATGAGCTGAGTGGCTTCACCAACGTGCTGGCCAAGCTGGTCTCCGGGGTGCGCGGCGAGTGGTCGTTCCTGCCCGACGGCACCGGCACGTCGATCCGTTGGACGTACGACTTCCGGCCGCTGCCGGGCCGCCGCTGGATCGTCGCGGGGCCGTTCAAGCCGCTCTGGACCCGCTACATGCGCGCCGCACTCACCAGGATGGTGACCGTGGTGCAGGAAACGCCCGGTGGCATCATGGCGGAGTGAGCGACCTGAGCTTCGGCGCCCTGTTACGCGGCTGGCGCGACCGCCTCGACCCGGCCGATGCCGGCTACGCCCGGTCGGCCCGCCGCCGCGCCCCTGGCCTGCGCCGCGAGGAACTCGCCGAACTCGCCGGCCTCTCCGTCGAGTACGTGCTGCGCCTGGAGCAGGGCCGGGCCACCCATCCCTCCGCGCAGGTGGTGTCGGCCATCGCCCGCGCGCTGCGGCTCACCCCGGCCGAACGCGACCAGATCTTCCGCGCCGCGGGCCTGCTCGCCCGCGCGACCACACCGTCGGCACTCACGTGCCGCCGAGCATCCGCCGCCTCGTCGGCCGCCTCGGTGACCTCCCGATCGGCGTGTTCGCCGCCGACTGGAGTCTGCTGTGGTGGAACGACATGTGGACGGCTCTGCACGGCGACCCGTCCGGCCTGCCGCCCGCCGAACGCAACCTCGCCCGCGCGCTGTTCGGCACGGGAGAGGGGCGCTGGCACCTGCGCCCCGTCTCATCGGCGGCCGGACCGTACGCGTTCGAGACGGCGATCGTCGCGGACCTGCGCGAAGCGGTCGCCCGCTATCCGGCCGACCCGGAGCTGGCCGCGCTCGTGGACGGGTTGCGCACGGGCTCGCCGTTCTTCGGTGAACTGTGGGCCGTGGCGGGCATGGAGCAGCTGACGGGGGACGAGAAGACGATCAGCCATCCCGAGCTTGGCGACGTCACCCTGGACTGCGACGTGCTGACCTTGCCGGGAGTCGACCTGCGCATCGTCACCTACACAGCGGCCCCGGGGACCCGCGGCGCCGACCAACTCGATCTCATGCGTGCGTCCCGGCTCAGCGAAGCCCGCTGACAGTCGGGGCGCTGAGGAACTCGTTCGGCATCCGGCCGACGTCGACCCTTCCCCGTACACGGAAGGGGCACCTCGCGGACGCCGCGCTCCTGGTCCTGGCGGGCAGAGCCACCGCCGCACCCGCTCGCCTGCCCACCGCCGACGACCAACCGCCTGTACGCGCGTCCGCGCTCACCCGTCCAGATCCACCCGTACGGTCAGCTGGCCGGCCCCTATCGCCCGCACGGCCGCGCTGTTCATCAGGGGAAGGCCGCGCAGGCGTACGGCGATGTCGTCGTCCGGCATCAGATGGGCGGTCCCGGTGTGCCACCGCCCCCGGATGCGTACCCGTACCCGGGGGTCGGCCTTGATGTTGCGGACGTACTGCGACCGTTCGCCGAACTCGGAGACCAGCCAGAAGGAACCGCCGACCCGCCTGCCGCCCACCGGGGTCCGGCGGGGCAGGCCGGAAGTGCGGCCCGTGGTCTCCAGAACGGTCTGGAGGGGCAGTCGGCGCATGATCGGGTTGAGGCGGCGCTGAAGTGCCGTGGCGGCGCGGTACTTGCGCTCGGCGTTGCGGGACATGGGCGGTGAGACTCCTGTCTCTTGTCTTCCGTAACCTGACCGGCGGCCCCGATGATCTCAGGGTGCGGCCGGGCGGACGAAGGGTGTCGGCGATGCGCGTGGTGACCTGGAACCTGTGGTGGCGCTTCGGCCCGTGGGAGGAACGCCAGAAGGCGATCCTGGCGGTGCTGCGGGAGCTGCGACCGGATGTGGTGGGCCTGCAGGAGGTGTGGTCGACGGGCTCCGAGAACCTCGCGGAGTGGCTCGCCGGCGAACTCGGCCTGCACTGGGCGTGGGCCCCGTCGCCCGCCTCGGAGCGCTGGCAGCGGCGGATCGGCGACCCGGGAGTGGAGGTCGGCAACGCGGTACTGAGCCGCTGGCCGGTGATCGACCGGGCCGTCCTGCGGCTGCCCGCCCCCGAGGACCTGGACGACGGCCGCCTCGCCTTCCACACCAGGCTGGCCGGCCCGTCCTACGACATCCCCTTCTTCACCACCCACCTCACCTCGGCCCCCACCGCCTCCGCGATCCGCTGCCAACAGGTCACAGCACTTGCGGAGTTCGTCGCCGCCCACCGCTCCGGCACCGACTTCCCCCCGGTGATCACCGGCGACTTCAACGCCTGGCCCGACTCCGACGAGGTCCGCCTCTTCGGCGGCTACAAGACGGCCCCGGCCGCGCCGGGCCAACTCTTCCTGGACGCCTGGGAGTACGCGGACCCGACGGCGCCCTCCGCGACCTGGGACCCGGCGAACCCGTACGTCCGCGAGTCCCCTCCGGTCCGCATCGACTACATCCACGTGGGCCTGGCGGGACCTGCGGGGTTGGGCCACGTCCTCGGTGTCCGGCGCGCGGGGGACGGTCCGGTGGACGGGGTGTGGCCGTCGGACCACCTGGCGGTGGTGGCGGACCTGGCGGACGGGTCAGAGTGACTTCAGCAGGGCGGTGAAGGCGGCGCGACTGACGGTGATGACGGTTTCCGCGGCGTCCGAGTCGGTGAGGTGGACTCCGTCGGGGTCGGTGGATATGTGGACGCAGGCGTCGCCTTCCTGGCAGTAGGACGACTTCTGCCAACGGTCCGTGATCATGTCGGCTCCCTTACAAATTCTTAGCGATGGAATGGATCAGATCCCGGGACTTCGCGGGACTGAGGGCGGTCGCTTCCACGACGTCGAGCAGGTTCCGGTACTTCGTCAGAAGAGCCTCGGCATCAAGGCGGACCGGGCCGTGGAACTGGTCGAGCTGCGCTGTATCGAGCTGCGGTACGGGCCCGTACAGGTAGTTGATGGACTGTCCCGAGCCGGGGAAGGCGCCGACGTCGAAGGGCAGCACGCGGATCGTGATGTGCCGCTGCTCGCTCATGTCCAGCAGATGCCGCAACTGTGCACGGGCCACGTCCCTGCCCCCGACGCGCATGTGCAGGGCCGCTTCGTGCACGGTCGTGCGATACGGCGTCGGATCCGTGCCGTAGAGGAGACCCTGCCGTTTGATCCGGTGCGAGACCCGGTGCTCGATCTCGGGCGGTGCGGGCTCCGGGATGACGTGCCGGAAGATCTCGCGCGCGTGGTCGGCGATCTGGAGCAGCCCCGGCATGTGGGAGGTGTACGCCGTGCGTATGGCGGTGGCGTGATGCTCCAGCTCGGCGAGGTCCAGAAGTCCGGACGGCAGCACCTCGCGGTACGACTCCCACCAGCCGAAGGTCCGGTCGGTCGCCATGCCGACCAGGGCCTCGACGAACGCCGGGTCGGGGCAGGAGTAGATGCCGGCCAGTGCCCGGATGCGCTCGGGACTCACTCCGAACCGGCCCGACTCCACGTTGCTGAGCTGTCCCTGGCTCGTACCGAGCGTGCGCGCGGCCTCGGTCGCCGTCATTCCTGACCGCTCCCGCATCTTGCGCAGCTCCACGGCGATCCGGAGGCGGCGAGCCGTCAGCGGGGGTCTGGCGGGCATGGGTGAACTCCTCCCGGACGCACGTTCCATCGGTGGGTCACCCACACGAGGGAAAATCGACCGAAGTATCTCTGGAGGGAGCAAATGACATTTGCTGACCCTCTATCTTCTTGCTCAGGCGCCACCTCACCTGGAAGCGCACCGCGGGACGCCGCGGCAGAGACACCAGGCACCCGTCCAACTCCCCTCAGTGACCGGAGACTTCCGATGGCCACCGTATCCCCGTCGTGGAACTACACCCTGCATCTCCCGCACGATCCACGCGCACCGGGGATCGCGAGAGGCGCCCTCAGGCTGATCCTGGCCGCACACGAACTGCCCGACCTCGCCCCCACCGCGGAGCTGCTCGCGGCCGAACTGCTGGCGAACGCGCACTGCCACACGAAGGGTCCGTACGCCTTCCGCCTCCTCTCACCGGCCCCCGGACGCGTCCGGGTCGCCGTCTGGGACACGGACCCCCGCGTCCCGCCCGGGTTCACCTCCGACCAGCCTCCCCCCGCACCGGACGCCGAACACGGCCGCGGCCTGCACCTGGTCCGTGCCTGCGCGGACGCGACGGGCGTGTCGGTACTGCGTCAACTGGGCGCGTCGAAGGGCGGGAAGCTGCTGTGGGCGGAGTGCGGGGGCGGAGAGACGGCACGGCGAGCGAGGTGATGCCGTCGCCAACTCGCAGCGTACGTGAACGGGATCCTGAGCCTGGGCTTCTCGGCTACCGAGTGCACGTGCCCACGCTGGGAGGTCAGCTGACGTGGAGAGGGACATCGATGGGTATCTACGTGTCGGTCAGAGGATGGCTGGAGTGCGACGAGCAACAACTCGCCGCAGCCCAGGAGATCATCTCGTCCCACGAAGACGGTCACTACTCCAAGGGATGGGGCACACCGCGCCAACACGTGAACTGGACGTACTACGTCTTCTACGGTGCCGACATCCGTGAGTCGGGCCTGGACTGGCTCGTTCACCAGGTCCGGGAGATGGCGAGCATTCCGGCCAACGAAGACGGAGACCGCGTCAGAGGCCTCTTCCTCGCGAGCCACGAAATCCACGGCACGACTGAATGGCAGGTTCGGGAGGGCCGACTCTTCATCTCGCCGGGCGACGGCAGACACCGCTACCTCGATGGATGACCGAGCGACTCACTCGCCCCGCCTTTCCTGCGTGAACATGCTGATCAGGCCACGCGGCGTGTCGTCGCCGAACATGAGGGCGTAGAGCTCGGTGCCCTCGTCGGCGGTTTCGGCGCTGCGGGGGAACATGGCGCGCTCGTGCTCGGTGAGCGCGGTCTCGAGGTCGTCGGGGTGGGCCGCGAGGGACTGGGCGAGCTCCGCGCCGTCGAGCATGGCGAGGTTGGCGCCCTCGCCGTTCGGGGCGGCGACATGGGCGGCGTCGCCGATCAGGGTCACTCCCGGCACCCGCTCCCAACGGTGCCCGACGGGCAGGGCGACCAGGGGACGCAGCACCGGGGCGGTGTCCGCGTCGGTGATCAGCGCGGTCAGTTCCGGTGCCCAGCCCTCGAACTCCCGCGCGATCCGGGCGATGGCCGTGGCGGAGTCGGTGAAGTCGATGTCCGCGAACCAGTCCTGCGGCCGGACGAGCATCACGTAGGTGTGCAGGTTGGCGTCCTTCTCCCGGTGCGTCACGAAACCCTTGCCCGGCGCGAGCGCGAACAGCGCCCCGCCGCCGACCACCTTCGCGCTGGCCGGGTGCCGGGTGCCGGAGTCGTGCAGGTAGACCTCGACGCAGGACATGCCGGTGTACTCGGGCGTCGCGGTGGAGAGCAGCGGCCGTACGCGTGACCACGCGCCGTCCGCGCCGACCAGCAGATCGGTGACGACCGAGGTGCCGTCGGCGAAGGTCACCTCGTGGCGGCCACCGCCGAGCGCACGGGTGCCGCTGACCTTGTGGCCCCAGCGGACGGTGCCGGCCGGGAGCGAGTCGAGCAGGAGTTGGCGCAGTTCGCCGCGCTGCACCTCGGGGCGGCCGCCGGTGCCGTCGTCGGGGTGGTCGAACAGGAGGGTGCCGTCCCGGTCGACCAGCCGCGTCGCCTCGCGGCCCTCCAGGACGAGACCGCGGAACCCGTCCATGAGACCGGCCGCCTGGAGGGCCAACTGGCCGTTGTAGTCGTGGATGTCGAGCATCCCGCCCTGTGTACGCGCCGTCGGGGAGGACTCCGCCTCGTAGACGGTGGAAGGGATGCCGTGGACGTGCAGGACGCGGGCGAGCGTGAGGCCGCCGAGTCCGGCGCCGATGATCGTGACGTGAGGGGTGGTCATGGTGACTCCTGGAAGGTCGGGGCCGGCGGGTGGGCCCCGGCGGCGTCTGTGAGAAGACTCCGGGTCCCGCCCGACAGGCCGCCGACATCGCACCGACAGTCCCGACAGACCACC
Source organism: Streptomyces sp. NPDC005402 (assembly GCF_040606575.1). Lineage (NCBI taxonomy): Bacteria > Bacillati > Actinomycetota > Actinomycetes > Kitasatosporales > Streptomycetaceae > Streptomyces > Streptomyces sp. NPDC005402. Next base: position 360,821 of record NZ_JBEXFB010000007.1, on the reverse strand, counting down.
GACACCGCACCGACGAGGGCCGTAGACGGCTTCCGCACGGTCTCCGCGCCGCCTCCGTGCGGCCTCCACGCGGGCCCGCAACGCCCCTCGCGATGCCGACCAGTCGGTATGGACATCCTCGCCCCGGACCGGTACAGATGCAGTCATGCGTATTTCCGTGACGATCTTCCTCACCGACGAGACCATCACCCCGACCCGGCTCGCCCGTGAGCTGGAGGCGCGGGGCTTCGCCGGGTTGTATCTGCCCGAGCACACCCACATCCCCGTCGAACGGGTCACCCCCTACCCGGCGGGCGGCGAACTTCCGCGCGAGTACGGCCGTACGCTCGACCCCTTCGTCGCGCTCGGCCAGGCCGCCGCCGTCACCGAACGGCTCGGTCTCGGCACCGGCATCACGCTCGTCGCCCAGCACGACCCGATCGACCTCGCGAAGCAGATCGCCACCCTCGACCACCTCTCCGGCGGCCGGTTCACGCTCGGCCTCGGCTTCGGGTGGAACGTCGAGGAAGCCGCCGACCACGGCGTCGAGTGGCGTACCCGGCGCGAGCTCGTCCGGGACCGGATGGCCCTCATGCAGGCGCTCTGGGCGGACGAACCGACCGCCTACGAGGGCGAGTTCGGGAGCGTCCGGGCCAGCCACGCCTTCCCCAAGCCCGTCCGGAAGCGGACCCTGGTGGGCGGCGCCGCCGGACCCAAGCTGTTCTCCCACATCTGCGAGTACGCCGACGGCTGGCTCCCCATCGGCGGCCGCGGCCTGTCCGAGGCCCTGCCCGTGCTGCGCGCCGCCTGGGCCGACGCGGGCCGCGACCCGGGCGCCCTCCAGGTCGTCCCCTACGCCGTCCTGCCCACCCCCGGCAAGCTCGCCCACTACGCCGAGCTCGGCATCGAGGAGGTCGTGCTCCAGCTGCCGCCCGCGGGGGAGGGCGAGGTGCTGAAGGTGCTCGACGAGTATGCCCGTTATGTGCAGGACGGCACCGGTGGTGTGTGACGTCACCCACCTCAGGGCAGCGCCCCTCCCCTGATCACACCGCTCGTATGCTCGAAGGATGACGACTTCCGCGACCTCCGGAACCGGCCCCACCGAGAACTCCATGCGTCGCGCTCTCAAACGTGCCCGGGACGGCGTGGCCCTGGACGTGACAGAAGCAGCGGTTCTGCTGCAAGCGCGCGGCGAGGCCCTCGTCGACCTCACCGCGTCCGCCGCGCGCGTCAGGGACGCGGGCCTCGCCCAGGCGGGCCGCCCCGGTGTCATCACCTACTCGAAGAGCGTCTTCATCCCCCTGACCCGGCTGTGCCGGGACAAGTGCCACTACTGCACCTTCGTGACCGTCCCCGGCAAGCTCCGCCGGGCCGGCCACGGCATGTTCATGTCCCCCGACGAGGTCCTCGACGTGGCCCGCAAGGGCGCCGCGCTGGGCTGCAAGGAAGCCCTGATCACCCTCGGCGACAAGCCCGAGGACCGCTGGCCGGAGGCCAGGGAGTGGCTGGACGCGCACGGCTACGACGACACCATCGCCTACGTCCGGGCCATCTCCATCCGCATCCTGGAGGAGACCGGCCTGCTCCCGCACCTCAACCCGGGCGTGCTCTCCTGGACCGACTTCCAGCGGCTGAAGCCGGTCGCGCCGAGCATGGGCATGATGCTGGAGACGACCGCGACCCGGCTCTGGTCCGAGCCCGGCGGTCCGCACCACGGCTCCCCGGACAAGGAGCCCGCCGTACGGCTGCGGGTCCTGGAGGACGCGGGCCGTTCCTCCGTCCCCTTCACCTCGGGCATCCTCATCGGGATCGGGGAGAACCACGAGGAGCGCGCCGAGTCCCTCTTCGCGCTCCGGCGCACAGCACGCGCCTACCACAGCGTCCAGGAACTGATCATCCAGAACTTCCGCGCCAAGCCGGACACCGCGATGCGCGGCATGCCGGACGCGGAGCTGGACGAACTGGTCGCCGCGGTGGCGGTGGCCCGCCTCATCATGGGCCCGGCCGCGAACATCCAGGCCCCGCCGAACCTCGTCGACAGCGAGTACGAGCGCCTGATCGGGGCGGGGATCGACGACTGGGGCGGGGTCAGCCCGCTGACCATCGACCACGTGAACCCCGAGCGCCCCTGGCCGCAGATCGAGGAGCTCACCGAACGCTCGCGCGCCGCCGGGTTCGAACTGCGGGAGCGTCTGTGCGTGTACCCCGAGTTCGTCCGGCGCGGCGAGCCCTGGCTGGACCCGCGACTGCGCCCGCACGTGGCCGCGCTGGCCGACCCGGAGACGGGACTGGCGCGTCCTGACGCCCTTCCGCAGGGGCTGCCCTGGCAGGAGCCGGAGGAGGTGTTCGTGGCGTCCGGCCGTACCGACCTGCACGCCTCCATCGACACCGAGGGCCGTACGTCCGACCGCCGCGACGACTTCGACGAGGTCTACGGCGACTGGGGCGCCCTGCGCGAGGCGGCCGCCCCCGGCATGGTGCCCGAGCGCATCGACACGGACGTACGGGACGCGCTGCGCACGGCCGCCGACGACCCCACCAGGCTGACCGACGATGAGGCCCTCGCGCTGCTGCACGCCGACGGGCCGGCCCTTGACGCGCTGACCCGGATCGCCGACGACGTCCGCAAGTCGGTGGTCGGCGACGACGTGACGTACATCGTCACGCGGAACATCAACTTCACCAACGTCTGTTACACGGGCTGCCGTTTCTGCGCCTTCGCCCAGCGGCGCACCGACGCCGACGCCTACACGCTCTCCCTGGACCAGGTCGCCGACCGCGCCCAACAGGCCTGGGAGGTGGGCGCGGTGGAGGTCTGCATGCAGGGCGGCATCCACCCGGACCTGCCGGGGACGGCGTACTTCGACATCGCGAAGGCGGTCAAGGAGCGCGTGCCCGGCATGCATGTGCACGCCTTCTCGCCGATGGAGGTCGTCAACGGCGCGACCCGCACCGGCATGTCGATCCGCGAGTGGCTGACCGCGGCCAAGGAGGCCGGCCTCGACTCCATACCCGGCACGGCCGCCGAGATCCTCGACGACGAGGTGCGCTGGGTGCTGACCAAGGGCAAGCTGCCGACGGCGACCTGGATCGAGGTGATCGAGACCGCGCACCAGGTCGGCCTCCGCTCCTCCTCGACGATGATGTACGGCCATGTCGACCAGCCCCGCCACTGGCTGGGCCACCTGCGCACGCTGGCCGGGATCCAGCAACGCACCGGCGGCTTCACGGAGTTCGTGACGCTTCCCTTCATCCACACCAACGCCCCCGTCTACCTGGCCGGCATCGCCCGCCCCGGCCCGTCGATGCGGGACAACAGGGCGGTCACCGCGATGGCGAGGCTGCTCCTGCACCCGTACATCCCGAACATCCAGACCAGCTGGGTCAAGCTCGGCACCGAGGGCGCGGCGGAGATGCTCCGCTCCGGCGCGAACGACCTCGGCGGCACGCTGATGGAGGAGACGATCTCGCGGATGGCGGGGTCGTCGTACGGCTCGTACAAGTCGGTGAAGGACCTGATCGCGGTGGCGGAGGCGGCGGGCCGTCCCGCGCGCCCGCGCACGACGCTGTACGGCGAGGTGTCGCAGGAGCGGCAGAAGGCGGCGCAGGCCTCCGACGGGCATCTGCCGGAACTGCTGCCGGTGCTGGACTGAGAGCCGCTCTGGACGGGCGTCGAGACGGGGGCCGGTACGATGATCCGACCCCCGTTCGACGGGGATCCTTAGCCGAGGAGATGCGTGCCGTGCCAGCCCCGAAGGTCTGGGTGACGGGTCTGACCGTGGGGGCGATCGCCGCCGTCGTCGCCCTGGCCGTTCAGGCCGACAAGGGAACGAAGCCGAGCGTGGCCGTCACGACCCGGCCGAGCGTGTCGGCGTCCCCGAGCGCGTCCGCACAGCCCAAGCCGTCCGCGACCGCGGTCCCGGACGGCTCCGGCACCGGCCGCCGGATCATCTACTCGCTCGGCGAGAAGCGGGTCTGGCTGGTCGACGCGAGCGAGGCGGCCCGGCGGACCTTCGCCGTCTGGCCGGGGACGGTCGACCCCGCCCCCGGCACCTACTCCGTCTCGCTGCGCCGCGGAGAGCCGACGACCGGGTCCGACGGCGTGCGGATCGAGCACATCGTGTACTTCACCGCCGTGGACGGCGTGAACGTCGCCTTCTCCAACGCGGTGGACGGCTCCTCGCCCCCGCCCGCGAACGGCGCCCAAACCGGCGGCATCCGCATGAAGGCGGCGGACGGGTCGGCCCTGTGGACGTTCGGCGAGACGGGGACGAAGGTCGTCGTCGTCAACTAGCGCTACGGTCCGGCAGGTTGACGACCAGCAGTACGACCCCGCTCAGCACGAACACCCGCAGCGCCGCGTCCAGCCCGTTCCAGGTGTCCGACTGCCACATGGAGAACCACTCCCCGCCGATCGCGATGAACCCGGCGCCGAAGAGCAGCATCAGCATGAGCAGACCGTAGGTGGAGAAGCGCCGGGCGGCCTGGTCGTCACGGCGCACCCACAACCACGTGCCGTAGATCAGCACGAGCGCCGCGAGCGTCTCCCAGACGATGATCGCGACGTACGCCGTGTTCTGAAGTCCCTTGCTGGTGACGGCTCTCCACATCAGATCGTCGTCCTTGAACGTCGTGTCCATCGCGAGAACATGCTGCACGAACGCCTGGTTCGTCCCGAAGTCCGTGATGTTCCCGAACGCGACGAGCGCTATGTACAGCGCGACGCTCGCGGTGAGCAGGGTGGCGGAGAGGTGGAGTGCGCTGCGAGTGGTGCGTGGGGGTGTCGATGCCATGGATGTCATCTAACCGGATACCGCTTCGACGATGTCAGTGCGTCTTGTTAGCCTCCAGCGGCCTGGGTGAACAGGCTCAACGAAGCACGGGGAGGGGACAGTTGACCAGAGCGAGAAGATCAGGTGCCGGCAGACTGTGGGCGGTGGGCTGTTCCATGGCGGCCGTCGTGGCGATCACGTCCGGCGTGGCGCACGCGGCGGACAACCTGCCGCCTAAGCAGCCGCTCGTCCAGGACCTCACGACGGAGACCAAGGCGTGCGCGACGGGGGAGGACCGGGCGTACGTGGGAGCGCCGCCCACGCTGCGCGCGGCCCTGTACGACCCTGAGGAGGACAACCAGCCCGCCGAGGCCAACATGGTCAAGGGCGAGTTCGAGGCCTGGTGGACGGATGCCAACGGGGTGGAGCAGAGGCTCACGTACACCACGAACGCGACACTCTCCGGCGCTCGGCAGGCGTGGCGGATGCCGCAGGACAGCATCCCGGCGAACACCGTCGTCTCCTGGCACGTCCGGGCGAACGACGGCACGGCGAACTCCCCCTGGAGCTCCGAAGGCGCGGGCTCGGTCTGCGAGTTCGTCTACGACGACGTGAGTCCCGAGAAGGCGACGATCACCTCCCCCGAGTACCCGCAGGACGTGTTCTGGGTGGACGGAGTGGGCGTGTACGGCCACTTCACCATGGACTCGCCCTCGGACGACGTCGTGGCCTACACGTACAACTTCATCGGCGGCCCGTACGCGACCGTCCGGCCGGAGCATCCCGGCGGGAGCGTGACCGTGCCCTTCCTGCCGTTGCGTTCGGGGCCGGACAGGCTGACCGTCCACGCCATCGACCGCTCCGGACGCAGCAGCGGCGAGTCGTCGTACAGCTTCTACGTGAAGGAGGGCCGCGCCCCGGTCGCCCACTGGCGGCTGGACGACGCGGCGGGAGCCACCAGCGCAGGAGCCGAGACGGGCACGGCAGCTCGTGCCGGCTCCGGCGTGACCTTCGGCGGCCCCGCCCCCGCGCGCACCGGCCTGACCTCCACGGCCCACCTGGACGGCAGCAGCCATGGCTACCTCACCCCGGACGCGCCGGCGGTCGCCGACCCGCGCAAGAGCTTCGCGGTGAGCGCGTGGGTACGGCCTGCGCGGACCGACCGGACCATGACCGTCGCCGGCCAGGACGCGGGCCGCTCCGCGGGGTTCACGCTCGGCCTGCGCGAGGAGGGCACGACGCCCCTCTGGTCGTTCGAAATCGGGGACGCACGGGTGTCGGGCGGCGCACCGGAGACCGGCGAGTGGGCCCACCTGCTGGGTGTGTACGACGCCGAGACCGGCCATGCGAAGCTCTATGTCAACGGTCATGAGGTCGGCACCGAGACCGAGGCCACGCCCGCCGCGACCACCGGCGCCTTCCAGATCGGCCGCGTCCGCCATGGCGAGGCATACGGCGACCGCTGGCGCGGAGACCTGGGCGACGTACGGGTCCACGACCGGGTGGTCGTCCCGGCCGAGGCGGCCCGACTGGCCCACCGCCGGCCGAGCCTGCTCGGCCACTGGTCCCTGGAGACGGCCCCGGCCGGCGCCAGCCCCGAACAGAACGGCGGCGCACCCCTGAAGCTGGGTGACGGCGCCGCGATCCACCGCGGCCCTGACGACTCGTGCATCCCGGAACTCGACCCGGACTGCCCTGTGATCCCCTACGCGCTCGTGGGCGACGGCCATCTGACACTGGACGGCCGGACCGGTCACGCGGCCACGGACGCGCCGGTCGTCGACACGTCGGACAGCTTCACCGTCGGCGTGGTCGTACGCCTGGCGGACGCCGAGCCGGACCGCCCCATGACCGTGCTCTCGCAGGGCGGTGAGCACACCGACGTCTTCAAGGTGCGCTACCAGCCCTCGGAACACGCCTGGCAACTGGTGATGCCGGAGCGGGACGAACAGGGCGCGCCCGAGACCGTGGTGGCGCAGATCGCCGCGGCGGACGGCGGCGAGGGCCGCGGACACCGGCTCGCGGTCGTCTACGACGACGCCACGGACCAGATCAGGCTCCACATCGACGGCGGGAGCATCACCGCCGCGACCGCCGACTTCCCGAACGGCCGGCCGAGCACCGGACCCCTGCAGATCGGCCGGGCCCGGACCGGCGACGGATGGGGCGAGTACCTGCACGGCGATGTGGACGAGGTGCAGGCGTACGCCGGCGCCCTGAGCGCGGACGACATCAACGGGCTGGGCTGGGGCACCGACCCGTGCCTGTGCTGATGCCTGTCTGAGCGAGTCGAGGCCAGAGGGCCGTGGGACCCACCGGAATTACCGGGCACGGGATCTCATGGCCCTCACCTGTTGCCACACTGGGGCGGAGCACCTGGGGACGGACACGGGAGTGTGACCGATGAGGCCTACTCGGCCTTCGATGCAGGACCTGATCCGGCAGCGCAGGCGGGCCGGGTTCGTGGGGCGGAGTGACGAGCGGGCCGCGTTCCGGCGCAACCTCGACCTGGCGCCCGAGGACGAGCGGCACCGCTTCCTCTTTCATGTGCACGGCAACGCCGGGGTCGGAAAGACCTTCCTGGTGCGGGAACTGGAGCAAGTGGCCCGCGAAAAGGGCGCGTTGACGGCATACGTCGACGAGAGCGTCGGCAGCGTCCCGGAGGCGATGTCGGCCATCAGCCGCCAACTCGGCGCCCAGGGCCGCCGTTTCAAGGAGCTGGAACGACTCCTGGCCGCCCACCGGGAGCGCCGGCACGAGGCGGAGGCGGCCGTCGCCACCCTCGAAGCGGAGCCGGAGGAGCCGTCGGCAGGCAGCATGGCCGCGGCGCGGGCAGGACTGGCCGGGCTGGGGATGGTGCCGGGGGTGGGAGCCTTCGCGGGAGCCCTGGACGCGGCTCAACTCGCCCAGGGCGCCGACCGGTTGCGGGCCGGACTCAGTGCCCGCCTGCGCAGCCAGGAAGACGTGCAGCTGGTCATGCAGCCGGAGCTGGTATTGACCCCTGTGCTGCTGAACGAACTCAGCGACGCGGCGGCCACGGCACCCTGGATCGTCCTGTTCTTCGACACGTACGAGCGGACCGGACCGTTCCTCGACGGCTGGCTGCACGAGGTGATGACCGGCGATCACCACGGCACTCTCCCCGCGACGGTCGTCGTGGTGACGTCCGGCCAACGCCCCTTCGACACCGCCCGCTGGGGCGCCTTCGCCGACTTCATGACGGACGTACCGCTCGGGCCGTTCACGGAGGCGGAGGCCCGGGGGCTGCTGGCGGGCAAGGGAGTCGTCTCCGAGCCCGTCGTCGAGGAGGTCCTGCGCCTCACCGGCGGCCTGCCGGTGCTGGTCTCCACTCTCGCGGAGCAGCGCCCCGCCGACCCCGACGACGTCGGCGACCCCAGCGCCACGGCCGTCGAACGCTTCCTGAAATGGGAGCAGGATCCCGTACGGCGAGCCGCGGCCCTCGCGTGCGCCCTGCCCCGCCACCTGGACATGGACGTGTTCCGGGCCGCCGTGGACTGCCCGGACGGCGAGGCGGACGCGCTCTTCGCCTGGCTGCGGGCCCTGCCGTTCGTGGCCGACCGCGGCGACCGGATCCGCTACCACGACCTGGTGCGGGAGACGATGCTGCGGATGCAGCGCGGACGCTCCCCGCGCGGCTGGGCCGGTCAGCACACGCGCCTGGCCCGGACGTTCGGCCAGTGGCGGGCGGAATCCGAGGCCGGGCGCGGGCAGCGGGAGCTGTGGGCGGACGAGAAGTGGCGGGAGCTGCGGCTCACCGAGTCCTACCACCTGCTGTGCGCCCAGGCCCCCGCCGCGCTGCCCGTGGTGCTGCGGGACTTCGTCGACGCCTGCGCCACGGATGAGATCACCGCCGCCCACTGGGCACGGACCCTGCTGGACGCCGGCTGCGACGGCGCCACGGAGGCGGTGTCCCGCTGGGGGACCGACCTGTCCCGGGCGCTCACCGAGGGCGGCACGATCGCGGCGCTCGCCCGGCTGCTGTCCCGGGCGGGTCTCGACGAACCCGCCCAGGCGTGCGCCCGAGTGGTCCGGGGCAGCGCACTGCGGCGCGTCGGAGCGCTGGAGGAGGCGCTGAGCGAGTACGACCGGGCCGTGGCGCTGGATGCCGGGTTCGCGCGCGCCTACCGGGGCCGCTCCTACGTCCGGGGCGACCTCGGTGACTACGAGGCGGCCGTCGGCGACCTGGACCGGGCCCTCGCGCTGGAGCCGGACAGCGCCTCGGCCCACTCGGTGCGCGGCGAGTACCACAGGGCGTTGAACCACGGCGACGAGGCGCTCCGGGATCTGAACCGGGGGATCGCACTGGACCCCGGCCACCACTTCGCCTGGGCCTCCCGGGGAGCCGTCCACCTGGCCCGGGGCCAACTCGACGCGGCACAGGCGGACTTGGACCGATCGCTGGATCTCAACCCCGACTACATCTGGGCCCTGGTCCGCCGCGCCCGCGTATGGCGCGGCCTCGGCGACCCCGCTCGCCAACTGGCCGACCTGGACCGAGCCGTGGCCCTCCAGCCGGACTGGCCCTGGGGCCGCTGCGAACGCGGTGACGCACTCCGGAATGCCGGCCGTGTCGAGGAGTCCCTCCGCGACTACGACCACGTACTCGCCCTCGACCCCGACTACGCCTCGGCCCACGCGAGCCGAGGCGCCGCCCTCACCGCCCTGGGCCGCCCCGAGGAGGCCCTCACGGCCCTGAACCGCGCCTTGGAACTCAACCCCGCCTACACCTGGGCCCTGTGCCGCCGAGCCGAAGCCCACCTCGCCCGCGCCGCCTACGATCCGGCCCTCGCCGACGCGGAACGCGCGTGTGAGCTGAGCCCGGACGACGAGCGAGCGCGTGCGGTGCGGGACCGGGTGCGATCGGCCGCCGGATAGCGCCTTCGACCCTGTCGCGCCGACCGGGTGTCGTCCCCGTTTCCCGGCCATAACCGGCCTTGACGGGCCAACCGGGTCTCACCTCGCATACCCTCACGCCCCCTGAACCCCGCACCCCCCGTCGATTACAGTGCCTGACGTCGTACATACGGACGGTCGCCACGGGAGGTCTTGGTGGGCGCGACAACCGGGGCTGTCGTCTGGGGCCGTGCCGAGCAGCAGGACTTCCGCAGCCGGGTACGCGGAACACTCCTCGGGGTGGCCGTGGGTGACGCGCTGGGCGCACCGGTCGACGGGCTCGGACTGGACGAGATCAGGGAGGCGTACGGCGCCGAGGGGCTGGTGGACCTCGCACTCGGATACGGCCGACGCGGCGCCGTCACTCATCTCACCCAGCTCAGCCTCTTCACCGTGGACGGGCTCATACGGGCCCAGGTGCGGCGGGACACCGGCGCCTGGCATCCGCCCACCGATCTGCACCGGGCGTATCTCCGCTGGTACGCCACCCAGCGCGACTGGGGGCCCGACGAGCGGCGCAAGGACGACGGCTGGCTGGCCCGGGAGGAGTGGCTGTACGCCCGCCGCGACCCGACCCGGTCCCTGCTCATCGGGTTCGGCGACGACACCATGGGCACGCTGGAGTCGCCCAAGAACCCGAACGAACTCGGGCCCGAGGCCACGGCCCGTTCCGCGCCCTTCGGGCTGCTCGTCGGATGGGAGCCGCAGCTCGTCGTACAGCTGGCCGTGGAGTGTGCCGCGCAGACCCACGGGCACCCCGTGGCCTATCTGTCGGCGGGCGCGTACGCCGTGATCGTGCACGCCCTGGCGCTCGGCGACAGCCTGGACGGGGCGGTCCAGCGGGCGCTCGCGCTGCTGGCCGCGCGGCCCGGGCACGAGCCCGTGTCGGACGCCCTCCAGCACGCGCTGGGTGCCGTACGGCAGGGAATGCCCACCCCGGCGCGGGTGGAGGAACTCGCCGCCGACGGTTCGGCGGACGGGCTGCTGTCCGCCGCCGTGTACTGCGCCCTGGTCGGGGAGGACGTACGGCACGGTCTGTGCCTCGCCGTGAACCACGACGGCCCCTCCGCCGCGGCCGGCGCCCTCACCGGCGGCCTGCTGGGCGCCCTGCACGGCGAGACGGCCCTCCCGCCGGCCTGGCTGGCCGAGCTGGAGGGCCGTCCCACCCTGCTGGAACTCGCCGACGACTTCGCGATGGAGATGACCCAGGGCCCTGCGCTGCACGGGCCCGCGGGGGCGTCGCCGGGGTGGCTGGTCCGCTATCCGAGGGCCTAGCACCTAGGACCGCGGCTGGTCCTTCACCCCCGTACCGATCACGTCCTGCACACCGCCCGCCGGAGTGGGGATCGCGACGGCCGCCGCCCCGTCCCCGTCTCCGTCGGTGTTGATCTTCTCGATGATCGCGAGGCGCTCCGGGGTGTCCTCGGGCTTGATGAACCCGATGAGGATGTAGAGGACCAGGGAGACGGCGAGCGGGATCGAGACCTGGTACTGGAGCGGAACGCCACCGTCGACGTTCCAGTTGATCGGGTAGTTCACCAGCCAGAAGGCGAGCAGACCCATCGACCAGCTGGTGAGCGCGGCGGTCGGTCCCGAGCGGCGGAACGGGCGGAGCAGACCGAGCATCATCGGGATGGCCATCGGGCCCATGAGACCGGCCACCCACTTGATCACGACGGTGATGATGTCCTTGAACGCGGGGGAGTTGACCTGCGTCGCCGCCGCCATCGACAGGCCGAGGAAGACGACCGTGGTGATGCGCGCGACCCGCAGGCCCTGCCCCTGGTTCCAGCTGCGCGCCCTGCGCCACACCACCGGTGCGCAGTCCCGCGTGAAGACCGCCGCGATCGCGTTGGCGTCGGAGGAGCACATGGCCATCGTGTGCGAGAAGAAGCCGACGATCACCAGACCCAACAGGCCGTGCGGCAGCAGCTGTTCGGTCATCAGGCCGTAGGAGTCGGAGCCGTCCGGCTTCTGCGACTGGACCAGCAGCGGTGACATCCACATGGGGAAGAACAGGACGACCGGCCACACCAGCCACAGGATCGCCGACAGCCGGGCCGAGCGCTCGGCCTGGTGCGCGTTGGCCGTGGCCATGTAGCGCTGGGCCTGGTTGAGCATGCCGCCGTTGTACTCGAAGAGCTTGATGAAGAGGAAGGCGAGCAGGAAGACCGTTCCGTACGGCCCCACCAGCGGCTCTCCGTGGCCCTTCAGCTCCGGCTCGTCCCAGGCGCCGAAGAAGCCGATGCCCTTGTCGTTGAGCTTGAGGACGACGGCGACGAACATCGCGACACCGGCGAGGAGTTGGATGACGAACTGCCCCAACTCGGTGAGCGCGTCGGCCCACAGCCCGCCGATCGTGCAGTAGACGGCCGTGATGGCGCCCGTGATCAGGATGCCCTGGTTGAGCGAGATGCCCGTGAACACCGACAACAGGGTCGCGATCGCGGCCCACTTGGCGCCCACGTCCACGATCTTCAGCAGCATGCCCGACCAGGCCAGCGCCTGCTGGGTCTTCAGGTCGTAGCGGTTCTTCAGGTACTCCAGCGGGGAAGCCACGTGGAGCCGTGAGCGCAGCCGGTTGATGCGCGGCGCGAACAGCTTGGAGCCGATCGCGATGCCGAGGGCGATGGGGAAGGACCAGGTGACGAACGAGGTGACGCCGTAGGTGTAGGCGATGCCCGCGTACCCGGTGAACATCACCGCGCTGTAGCCCGACATGTGGTGCGAGATGCCCGACAGCCACCACGGCATCTTGCCGCCGGCGGTGAAGAAGTCACTGACGTCGTCCACGCGTTTGTGCGACCAGACGCCGATCGCGACCATCACGCCGAAATAGCCGATGAGCACGGCCCAGTCGAGACCGTTCATGTGCGCCCTCCCAGGGATCAGCCCGGCGCTCATCGTGGGCGCCACCGCGTGGACACGACAAGCTGGCGTGAGGTCAAGGGAAGGTAAAATCATTCGAGGTGATGGCCTGCGTTCACCTACATGAACTCATCGCATCAGCTCCCCGGCGTTGACCAGCAACGACTGTCCGGTGATCGCCCGCGCCCGGTCCGAGGCCAGGAACACCGTCGCGTCCGCCACGTCCCCGTCGGTCGCGAGATCGGGCAGCGCCATCCGGTCGGTCAGCCGCTTCAGCACGTCCGCCTCCGGCACCTTCTCCGTGTGAGCCGTGAACTGCACGTACGCCTGCACCGGCGGCCCCCACATCCAGCCCGGCAGCACGGTGTTGACCCGGATCCGGTCCGGGCCGAGCTCCCGCGCCAGCGAGTACATCGCACTGGTCAGCGCCCCCTTCGAGGCGGCGTACGCGGCCTGCCGCACCTGCGAGGGCGCGGCCACGGCCGACTGCGTCCCGACGAACACCACCGATCCGCCGCCCGCCGCCCGCAGCCCCGGCAGACAGGCTCGGGTCATCCGCAGCGAGCCCAGCAGATTCACGTCGATGACCGACTGCCAGGTCGCGAAGTCCGCGTCCTCCAGCCCGCCGAAGTAGCTGTCCCACGCGGCCACCTGCACGACGGCGTCCAGCCGCCCGAACCGCCCCACCGCCAACTCCGCCAGTGCGGCGCACTGTTGCTCGTCGGTGATGTCCGTCGACCGGTACGCGGTGTGCGCCCCGTCCGGATCGATCTCGGCGGCGCTCTTCGCGAGGTTCGCCTCGGTCCGCGCACCCAGCACGGCGTTCCCGCCGTCCCGCACGACGGCCGCCGCGACCTGGTGGCCGAGCCCGGCACCGACTCCCGACACGACGACGGTCTTCCCGGAGAGAAGTGACATACCGGCGGCCTCCCTGCTCTGGCGCATCATCTGACGGGGCGTCAGAGTATGGGCGAGCGCTGGAGGAGGGAAGGGGGAACGGAACTCCGCAGATCGCCTCCGGCGGTTGACGAGAGTGCGTCCCGCGCAGTGCTATTCCGGGACTGCTACGTAGACAGGTGTGATGTGCTCGGGATCGAACGGAGCCCGCCCCTTGCCCGATGGCATTACATAGACCGCCTGGAAACAGTCCTTCAAGACGGTGCGCTTTTGTTCGAGCCCACCGTTCTTCCACTCGGTCTCGTAGTCTCGGGCACGCCTGGACTGCGCTCCAGCGGCTGCCTGTTCCAGCTCCCTTTCCAACGTGTCCAGAGCGCTGTTAAATCCGGCGACAGCCTGTAGATAGTCCTCCTGGCGCATCCCCGACGCTTCTGGAGCGCCCTTCGACCATGCACTGGTCAGAGCCCGCTTGCGCTCATTGATACGGGCGGCCTGGGCCTGGATCTCCTGAACCCTGTCGTTGCCTTGCCGTGGTACGGACGTCAGCCTCGCGGGGTCCTCCGGTGCCTGGGCCCGTGCCCACGCGATCACGAACTCCTCCAGCAACTCGTCAATCGGCGCAGCGCGTCGGCTCACCTTGCCGCAGGCGCCCCGCCCCTTTCCGGGGCAGTAGTAGATCGTGTGCCCCCGAAGACTCACGAACTTGGCGCTCATCGACGCCTTGCAGATGCCACATCGGAGGTAGCCGGTGTACACGTACTTTCGGGTGTTCACGCCGCCCAGATTTGGGCGGACACCCCGCTCTCCCCACAACAGCCGACGGTGCTCAAGCTCCAACTGTGCATCCGACCACACCTGACGCGAGACGACCGGGTCCCACTTGCCCAGCATCGGCAAGCCATCGTCGCCGACCAGTACACGACCCCACCCGTCGCGCTGCCGAGACTGTTCCGCTTGATGCTTGCCCCGGTACGTGGCGAACCCGCAGTAGCGCGGATTCGTCAGGATGGCCTTGATCGTCGCCGGGGTCCACTTGGCGCCGGACGGAGCGGGGATCTTGTCCTTGTTCAGGCCGCGCGCGATACCCGAGATCGAGACTCCGTCCAGCAACTGCTCGAAGATCCGGACCGCGATCCGCGCCCGACCTTGACGCCGTTTCCCTTCGTCCGTCCAGGCATAGCCGGTGCGCCCGGTCATCTCGCCGTTCATCGCGTCGGCGAGATGGTTGCGCGCCACACGCCGAGCAGTGTCCTCGGAGGACTTCAGGGCCATGACGCAGAGCATCCGAGCCATATGCCGGTCCGAGTCGCTGATGAGGTTCAAATCGCCCGTAACGCCAACAGCTGGGCGCTTGCGGTACTCGATGACGTCGATCAAGTCTTCCAGGTCGCGGGGCTGACGGGCCAGGCGGTCGGGGTCGTAGAACAGCACGCCGTCGATATGGCCGGACAGCAGATCAGCGAGCATCCGCCGGAACTCCGGGCGGATCACCATCCAGTCGACGGTTCCATCAGGCTTGGTGACCTTCCTCTTCTTGAAGGCGCCGGTGTCGTTCTCCTTGTAGATCTCTGCGAACTTCCCCCAATGCAGGCGGGTGCGCTTCGCCTCGGCGTCCTCCAGCTGGCGGGCCACGCCCTTCTCTTCGCCGTGACGGTCGAGAGAGGTGCGGACATAGCAGCCGGGCCGCAAGGGGGCGAAGTCCTTCAGGGATTCCCCGATGGTGAGGGCGACGCTGCTCCGGTTGCGGATGCGGTCAGGGATGACGATGCCGTCCCAGGACGAATCCGCCTCTGCGTCGGTTGTTACCCCGAATGTATCCATGGACCCCGCTCCGTCGTTATGGCGAATAATCAAATGCGCCTATTGAACGTAATCAATATCGGGACATCATGGGTTCATTGGTAATTAGCCACTCAACTATGACTATTTTGGCGTGCAGTCTGTTCACTTCCGATCGAATCTGACGTATCGTCACATCCGTTTCGCGAGTGGGGAGGTAAGCGCATGGCAGGCGGAGAGCGCGAGGGGGTGGACCCGGGCCTGTACGCCGAGCTGGCGTCGGTGGGTCCGTACGGCGTGGGGGTCGGGCACGCCCTGATCACTATGGTCGAGCCTCATCCAGGTCATGAGTTTGGCTACCACCGATGGTACGAAGATGATCACTATTACGCCGGCGCGATGGCGATGCCCTGGATGTTCGCCGGGCGTCGTTGGGTGGCCACGCGGGATCTCCAACTCCTGCGTGTCCCGGAGAAGTCGGCGGTCGCCCAGCCCGTAACCGCCGGGTGCTACCTGTCCACCTACTGGGTCACCGAGGGTCGCTACGACGACCACATGAGGTGGACGGTGGCCATCAACAAGCGTCTCAACCGCGACGCCCGGGTCTACCGCGACCGCACCCACGTCTTCACCGCCTTCCAGGAACACGAGTCCACGGTCTACCGCGACGGAGCGGCGGGCCCGAGGGACTTCCACGCCCTGGACCACCCCTACGCGGGCCTGGTGTTGGAGGTGATCGACGCCGAATCCCCGGAGCGGCGGGGTGAGTTGCTGGAGTGGCTGGTCTCCCGCCATCTCCCGAAGCGACTGGCGGGTTCACCGGCGGCCATGGTGACCGTCTTCCGCCCCACCCCGCTCCCCGGCGACCGCATGACGTACGTGAAGCAGGTGGAGGGCGTGGACACCCGGCTCACGCTCCTGTGGTTCCTGGAGACGGACCCGAGGGAGTGCTGGGAGCGGTGCTTCACGGGCCAGGAAGACCCGCCGACGGGCAGGGTGGAGCTACTGGCGCCGTTCGTCCCGACGGTTCCGGGCACGGACAAGTACGTGGATCAGTTGCGCTGACCGCTTTCAGGGCTTCCACTCATCAGGACAAGGCGTCCCACGCGGCACGGTGTACGGCGCGGCCAGCCGATACGTCCCCGCCTTCGGCGCAAGCAGCATCGTCCACTTGTCCCCGTCCGCGTCCTCCGGCGTCTCCATCAGGCACCCGTTGACGTTGTCGAACGTCTTCGGTTCGCCGTCGGACCGCTCCTTCGACGCGTCCGTCTCCTGCGGAGCCTTGAGCTTCTTGCCCTCCGCGTCGACGATCGACAGCCACGGCGAGTACGGGATCCGGATCAGAATCCGCCCGGCCTTCTTCACCCGCATGGTCATCTCGCCCTGCGCGGCCCGGTCGACGACCGTGTTCGGGGAGGCGAGCGGCGCCGGGTCGGTCACCTGGAACAGCTGCCAGTTCGCGTCGCCCCAGATCTGCTTCAGATACGGCATCCCGCGCTGGACCAGCTCCCGCTCCCGCTCGCCCCCGTCCCCGTCGGGCTCGTCCTTCGGCACGACCACGAAGTGCACGGCCCAGCGCTGGAGCCACTCGTGGTAGTTCGCGGAGTTCAGGGTGTCGTCGTAGAAGAGCGGGTTGCGTTCCATGTCGGCCTGCCGGTTCCAGCCGCGGGCGAGGTTGACGTACGGCGCGAGCGCGGACGCCTCGCGGTGGGAGGCGGCCGGTACGACCTCGACGCGGCCCTTCTCGGCGCCGACCTCCTGGAGCTCGTTGACGAGGGGGGCCAGCTCGCGCGCCCAGGACGCCGTGGGGGTCGTATGGACGACGTCGTCGACGGACTTGAAGCCGATCCAGACGGTGAAGCCGAGGAAGGAGACGACGACGGCGTACCACTTGCGGGAGCGCGGCACTGTGAAGGGCAGCGCGGCCGCCAGGGCCACCCCCGCGAACAGCATGGGCAGCCGCGAGATGTTGGAGCCGATCTGGGAGCTCACCAGCCAGACCAGGACCACCGACAGGCTGTACACCCCGGCGGTGATCCGTACCGTCGTCCACTCGCGCGGGGCGAGGAACCAGACGAGGAGGCCGTACGCCAGCGGCAGGAGCACCGAGGCGATCTTCATCGGCTGGGTGCCGGAGAACGGGAAGAGCCAGGCGGACAGGGCGACCACGGCGGTGGGCGCGATGCCCAGGGCCCAGGCGCCCGGACGCCGTTTCTGCAGGAAGAGCGCCACCGCCACCAGGCCCACGAACAGGCCGGCGACCGGGGACGCCATCGTCGCGAGCGCGGCGAGCGGGGCCGCGCACAGGGCCTTCGCCCAGCGTTTGTAGCGCAAGTGGTGCGGCCAGCAGAAGACGATGGCGACCGCGCCGAGCGCGAACACCGTGCCGAGTCCGAAGGTGACCCGGCCCGAGGCCGCGTTGCACAGGAAGGCGTACACGCCCGCCAGCGAGGCCCACAGGGGGTTCCTCACCGACCGGCTGCGGATGAGGATCAGCGTCAGCAGGCCGGCCGAGACGGTCCCGGCCAGCATCATCGTCGTACGGACGCCGAGGACCGACATCAGATACGGCGAGACGATGCTGTACGACACCGGGTGCATGCCGCCGTACCAGGCGAGGTTGTACGCGCTGTCCGGGTGCCGACCGACGAACTCGGCCCACGCGTCCTGCGCCGCGAGGTCGCCGCCGCTGTTCGCGAAGGTGAAGAACCAGACGATGTGGAGGACGCCGGAGAGCGCGGTCATGGAGAGGACGGGGTGGCGCAGCAGCCGTTCGCGCAGTGCGAGGAGAGCGGTCCAGGTTCTGGCTCTGAAGCCCCTGGGGCCCTCAGAGCCAGGACCGCCGTGCTCGGTGTCGGGTTCCGCGGGCATGCGTATTCGCGGGCCGGTACCCGGGCCCGGGTCGGTGTCGTCGGCGCGTGTCGGCTCCGCAGTGGCCACCTGAAGGCACTCCCCGTGGTGTCCCGTCTTCATGTCCCGGCCGCGCCCCAGCGTCGACCTGCCCCGGTTCGTGACGCTAGCACGCGGCCCGCCGTCCGGAACCCCGGCGGGGTCCGGCCGGGGGCCGCGTGAGGTGTCCGTCCCGGTGGTGGATCAGCCGACGCGCGTCAGCTTGTCGGTGAATCCCGGTTCGGTCAGATCCTTCTGCAGGGTGACCGGGACCTTGATGGCGCCGCCCTCGCCGTCCCCGACGGTGAGGGTGCCGACCTTGGTGCCGGCCTTCGCGGTGTGCGGTACGTCGTCGGCGGCGAAGGAGAGCTTCACCTTGAAGCCGGCCCAGCCGACGGCGGTGACGTCCTTGGTCAGCACGACGGGCGTGTGGCCGCCGAGGCCGTCGTCCACGTACCCGACGACGTCGCCCTTCTTCAGGATCTTCGCCGAGGTCAGGGCGTCCTGGGCGGCGAGCATCGCGACCCTGCTGACGTCGTTGACGGTCTTGATGATCGGCGACTTGTGCTGGCCGAGGATCGAGCCGACGAGGGTGACGGTCTCACCACCGACCTCCTTGCGGGCCGCGAAGAGGAGGTTGCCGCCGGCCGCGCTGGTGGTGCCGGTCTTGATGCCGATGGCGCCGTTGTAGGGGACCAGATAGTTGTAGTTGTACCACTTCTGTCCGGACGGATCGATCCACTGTCCCATGGACGTGATCTCCATCAGCGCCGGGATCTTCACGAGCTCGTTGCCGAGCTTCACCTGGTCCTCGGCGGTGGAGACGGTGGTCTCCTTCAGGCCCGAGGCGTCGGTGTACGTCGTGTTCTTCATGCCGAGTTCCTTGGCGGTGTCGTTCATCTTCTTGATGAACGCCGCCTCGGAACCGGCGTCCCAGCGGGCGAGCAGCCGGGCGATGTTGTTGGCGGACGGGATCATGATCGCCGCGATCGCCTGCTTCTGCGTGAGGACGTCGTCCTTCTTGACGGTGTCGAGGGTGGACTCGCCGTCCTTGTTGTAGCCGCCCTCCTTCTCGGCGAGCGCGTCGACGGTGATCTTCGCGCCCTCCTCGCCGGACTTGAGGGGGTGGTCCTTCAGGACGATGTAGGCGGTCATGGCCTTGGCCACAGAGCCGATCGCGACCGGGGTCTGCTTGCCGAAGTCGCCCATCGTGCCGACGCCGTTGACGTCCATCCAGCCCTGGCCCTGGGTGGGCCACGGGAGAGTCGCCTTGCTGCCGTCGAAGGTGTAGGAGTCCTCGGCGGTGAGGCTGAGCGTGGGGGCCGGCAGCGGGCGCAGGGACTGCGCGATCGCAAACACGACGACCAGGAGGATCAGGATCGGCGTCCAGATCTTGACCCGGCGGCCGAGGGTGCGCAGAGGGCTGGGCGGGGGCGGCGGAGTGTTGGTGAGCTCCGCGAGCAGGTCGAGGGGCGGCTTCGGCGGCAGGGGCTGCTGCGTGGTCCGCTCCGGGCCGACCTGGGGGACGGCGGCGGTCACGTCCGGCTTCGGCCGCGACTCTCGGGGCTCGTCCAGGGCCTTCAGCGCGACGAACCTGCTCGTCCGCTCGGCCTCGGCCTCCGGCTTGGTCTCGGGCTTGGTCTCCGGCTTGTCCTCCGGTGCCATGCCGAGCTTCAGCATGGTGGTGGGCTGGTCCACGGGGGGCCGGGGGGCCTTGAAGACGGCGGTGGGCTGGTCGACGGGGGGCTTGTCGGCCACGCCCGCGTCATCGGACGCGCCGGCCTCGTCGGTGTCGGCGTCGGTGTCGTTGGGCTCGTCGTCCGTCTGCGGGTCGGTGGGGGCCGGGCGCGCAGTTCCCCGCGCCCCTGGGGGGTTCGAGTCGCCGGCGTCGGAACGGGGGGCCTCGTCGGTGTCGGCGTCGTCGGGCTCGTCGTCCGTCTGCGGGTCGGTGGGGGCCGGTCGCGCAGTTCCCCGCGCCCCTGGGGGGTTCGAGTCGCCGGGCTCCGGAGTGTCACCCTCGTCTTCCGCGGGGGCTTTCTCGGCTACGGCCGTCTCGGCGTCGTCGCTCTCGGATGCCGGCTCCGGCTCGCTGTCGGTCTCGGTCTCCGGGGCGGACTCGTCCTCGGACACCTCGGACACCTCGGACTTCTCCGCGGCCTCCGCCTTGCCGGAGCCGTCCTCGGCACCGGCACCCTCCCCGGTGGCCACCCACGCCGCCACCGCGTCCCGCAACCGCGCATCGCCCGCCGTAGCCGGCTCGTCGCGCCCGCCGGACTCTCCGGACTCTCCGGACTCGCTGTCGGAGCCACCCGAGCTCTCAGCCGTACCGGAGTCGTCCGGGCCCTCGGTCGTCGCGGCATCGCCCGGCGTCTCCGCCGCGTCCGTGTCGTCCGAGCCCTCTGCCGTGCCGGAGTCGCCCGACGCTTCCCCGGTGACCGCCTCGCCCGAGCCGTCGGCGGTCCCGGAGTCCGCCGTGCCCGTGTCGCCCGATGCCTCCGCCGTGCCGGAGTCGGCCTTCGCTGCCCCGGTGTCGCCGCCTGCGTCCTCCGGCGTGTCCGAGTCGCCGTTCGTGGGCTTGGCCCCGTCGGGGTCCTCAGAGGCCTTCTCCGTGGCCGGAGGTGTGTCCTCGGGCTCCGCCGCCCCGGAACCGTCCGTCCCGGCCTCTGCGGGGCTCTCGTCGGTGTCCTCGGGGGTCTTCGGGAGGTCCCGTACCGAGAAGATCTTCGTGGCCGTGTCGACGCCCCCGAGGGAGATGGACTCCCGTGCCACCGCCAGCCGGGGATCGCGGGCGGAACTCCTCGCCTCGGGAACCGGACTCGCGCTCCCCGACGTCGGTTCACCCGACGACTCGCGCTGCTTCGACCTGTCGGGGGACTCGCCCGCCACCGATGCCTCCTCCATGTGCCGCGGGTGATCGGTATCCGTCACCCTGCGTCTGCCGAACCGTTGAACCGCCGCTCGGGCAACCGCCACACCACGCTGTCCGAACCATGTACCAGTGTCCTGTGTGTGGCCCTGTCCCAAGCGGTAGACGAGAACGACATACCTACCGGTTCCACTACAAACAGGTCACGCACCCTCGACAGACCAATGTGAGAGGGGTCACCCTGTCTTTCATCCACGCGGGGAGGCATGGATGGGCAGGAGCCGCAGAACACTTCCGGAAGAGCTTCTGCTGCTGGCGTTGGACCCGACCACGGGTACCACCGCACAGCCGCAGTCGCTCGACCTCGGTCTGGCCGGAGCACAGCTAGTGGAGCTGGCGCTGGCCGGACGGATAGCCCCAGACGGGGATCGTATCGCCGTGGTAGCCCCACGGCCGACTGGAGATCCGACTTTGGACTGCGCGTTGGAGTTGCTGCGAAGGCGTGGCGCTCCCGTGCGGGCAGTGAACTGGATCGGCGGGCCGCGACTGGGGCTCCGCCAGACCTACCTCTCGCATCTGGAGCGGTGCGGCATGGTGCATGCCGTGGCGGGTCAGATGTGCGGAGTGCTGCCGACGACTCGCTACCAGGCGACGGACAACGAGATCAGCCGGGAGATCAGGTCCCGACTGGACTCGGCGATCCGCACCGGCGTACCGCCGGACCCGCGGACCGCGGCGCTCGCCGCCCTGGCACACGCGGTCGGCCTCGGCAAGCACCTGTATCCGGGCAACGAGGGCCGTTCCTCGCGCTCCCGGCTGCGGGACCTGATCAGGCACGACCCGATGGGCGGACTCGTCGCGCACGCCGTGATGGACGTCCAGAACGGCGTGGCGGCACAGCCACGTCGTAGCCCGGCACCGGCCGGCCGTCAGGCCGCCCCCGGAGCCAGGCCCGCGCCGGAACCCGCTCGTGGTGTTCCGATGCAACCGCGCCGAGGCCCGATGGCGCGCGCCGTGGCTCACTGAGCCGCAGTCCCACGGCACGCACCGCAGGCAGCACGACCGCACCACCGCACGAACCGCACCACGCACCACTCAGCCGCCGCACCGTCAGTCCCCAAAGACCGGTTCGGGAGCCGCTGGTCCGCGCGGGGCGACGGAACCGTACGTCCGTACTTCGGGCGTCGACGGGTTCCGACGCCCCGCGCGGCCGCATGTCCGGGCGCCGTCGGGACGGAAGCCCTCAACTGACGTGCACGCGGCGCATATACGCCGTTTCCCAGCGGTAATAAGCACCTTGGTGGCAGTCTGCTCAACAGCAGATACGCAAAGTCAAGAACGAGGCACGCAGCCGGAGGTGCACGTCCCGTGGCGTCCAATGTCAATCCCACCGTCAGGCGGCGCCGGCTGGGCCAGGAGCTGCGCAGGCTCCGCGAGCTCAAGGGCATGACGGCCGAAGAGGTGGCGGAGCGGCTGCTCGTGTCGCAGTCGAAGATCAGTCGGCTGGAGAACGGCCGGCGCAGCATCAGCCAGCGCGACGTCCGCGACCTGTGCGGGGTGTACGAGGTCGAGGACCAGCGCATCGTCGACTCCCTGATGCAGATGGCCAAGGACTCACGCCAGCAGGGCTGGTGGCACGCCTTCGGGGACATCCCGTACAGCGTCTACATCGGCCTGGAGACCGACGCCGAGTCGCTGCGCGTCTACGAACCCCAGATCATCACCGGCCTGTTGCAGACCCGGCCGTACGCCGAGGCCATCGTGCGCGGCGGCGCGCCGGAGGCGACGGAGACGGAGAACGACAAGCGCGTCGAGGTGCGGCTGCGGCGGCAGAGCCGGGTCGCGGCCGAGCGGGATCCGCTGCGGTTGTGGGTGGTTCTCGACGAGGCGTCCCTGCGCCGGGTCGTGGGCAACCGTCAGGTGATGCGCGAGCAGCTGGAGTACCTCGTGGAGATGTCCCAGCAGCCCCACATCACCGTGCAGGTGCTGCCGTTCGACGTCGGCGCCCATCCCGGGCTGAGCGGGCAGTACTCCATCCTGGAGTTCTCGGACGCGGCGGACTCCAGCGTGGTCTACATCGAGGGCGTCACCAGCGACCTGTACCTGGAGAAGGCGCACGACGTGCAGAAGTACACCGTGATGTACGAGCACTTGAGGGCGCAGGCGCTCAACGTCGACCAGTCGCGTCAGCTGATCGAGGACATCGCCAAGGAGTACGCCCGGGAGTACGCCCGTTGAGCCCCTTCCCGACAGGGCGGGCCGGATAGTACACCCCGGCCAGGTCCGTCTGGAAGAGTCCTTTGGAATATGCCGCCGTAAGAGTGAATGACTGCTCCGAAAGAGGAAGTCGGCGAGTAGCGTCGATCACGCCAACGATCAGTAAAGGTTGGCGTAATCCGAACACTGCGCATCTGGCTACGGAGCGAATATGGCAATTCGTCTGGGCAACCTGGACTCATGGACGACCTCCACCTACACCAACGCCAACGGGGCGTGCCTGATGGTGAGGTCGACCGAAGAGGAAGCTCTCGAACTCGGCGACACGAAGATCCCCGAGGGTCCCAAGCTGGCCTTCCCCGCCGAGGCGTGGAGCGCCTTCGTGGCCTCGGTCAAGGTGTGACACCACGCCACACCCCTACAACTGCACAAGCACCACCACAGAGCCCTCTCGACCAGATCGCCGTCCTTGCCGAGGGGGCCTGCGGCGCTTCGGCCGTGGTGTTGCGGGTGCGGGTGTGGGCGAGGCCTGCTCAGCGATACCCACTCTTCCAGGGGCGCGGGGAACCGCGCGACCAGCCCCCACCGGCCCGCACCCGCTCTGCACGTCTCAGCCCAGCGCGCTCTCCACAGCGGTGACGACCTCGTCGGACTCCGGCTCCGTCTGCGGGGAGAACCGCGCCACGACCGACCCGTCCCGCCCGATCAGGAACTTCTCGAAGTTCCAGCGGATGTCGCCGCTGTGCCCCTCCGCGTCGGCGACACCGACGAGCCGCTCGTACAGCGCGTGCCGTCCCTCCCCGTTCACCTCGACCTTCTCGGTCAGCGGGAAGGTCACGCCGTACGTCGCCGAGCAGAACTCCGCGATCTCCTCGGCGCTGCCGGGCTCCTGCCCGAGGAACTGGTTGCAGGGCACGCCGAGCACGGTGAAGCCGCGCTCCGCGTACCGCTCCTGGAGCTTCTCCAGCCCGTTGTACTGCGGGGTGAGTCCGCACTTGGAGGCCACGTTCACGATGAGGACGGCCTTGCCGGCGTACTGGGCGAGGTCGGCGGAGCCGCCCGTGAGGGCCCCGATCTCGACGTCGAGGGGGGAGGAACCATCTGTAGTCGTCATGAGCGGATGCTAACTCCGCCCGGTGAATCCCCGGGTCCGGCCCCCGACGCCTTCACCAGCACCTCCCCGGCCGCCGTCCGCACGTACAGCACCGACCGCCCCGCCCGCCGCCGCTCCACCAGCCCCGCGTCCAGCAGCACCCGCAGATGCCGTCCCACCGACCCCAGCCCCTGCCCGGTCACGGCGACCAGCTGGCTGGTGCTCAGCGGGGAGTCCAGGAGGACGAACACCCGGGCCCGCCCGGTGCCGAGCAGCGTGCCGAGGCTCGCGGGCACGCTCCGGGCGCCCGGGTCGGCGAGGGCGCCCGCACAGCCGTAGACGAGGGCGTACCGCCCCGGCTCCTCCCAGGTCGCCCAGCCGCGCCCCGGCGTGACCGGGACGAAGACGAGTTCGGCGCCGCGGATGTCGCGGGGCGGGCGCTCGTGCCGGTTCACCTGGAGCCGGTTGCCGCCCAGCCAGCGCGTCTGCCCCGGCAGCAGGGAGTCGATGACGGCCGCCCAGCCACCCCGGCTCACCTGCGCGGTCCGGGCCACCACGTCCCCCTCCAGGATCCGCCGCCGACGGTCCCAGTACGGCCGTACGGTCGCCGTCCAGACGTGGGCGAGGAGCGCGGCCGCCCGCTCGGGGAGGTCGTCGCGCTCCAGTGCGGCGGGCAGCGGGCCGCGCAGCGAGACCTGGAGGTCGGCCCGCGCGAGAGCGGGATCGGTCGCCCGGATCCGGGCCAGGGTCTCCTCCAGGGGCGTGCCGTCCCGCGGCAGGGGCGCGAGGAAGTCGGCGATCCAGGACGTGCCCATCCCGGAGCGCACCAGCAGCGCGGTCACCGGGTCGGCCGCGAGGCGTGCGCGGTAGGCGGGCAGGTGGGTGCGGAGCCAGGCCTCCTCGCCCGGGTGGGCGGCGGTGCCGGTGTGCAGCAGCCGCAGGGCCGCGAAGGTCTCGGTGAACGGGCAGACCACGAACCGGCTGCGGACGAGGGTGTCCGCGTCGACCTGCCACCAGCCCATGAACCCCCCTTGGTTTCGCGACCGCGCGAAACACTAACCGTCAGCCGCCGCCCGCTCCGAGACTCCCTCGCATGCGCAGCTACCGCACCCTTCTCCGCACCCCGGAATACGCCCCTTTCCTGCTCTCCTTCGCCGCCTACGCCGCCGCCCAGACGATCGGCGGCCTGGCCCTCGGCACGCTGGTCTACCGGGCCACCGGCTCCCCGCTGCTGTCGGCGGTGAGCATGTTCGGACCGCAGCTCGCCCAGTTACTGGGGGCCGCGTTCCTGCTCTCCGGCGCCGACCGGCTGCCTCCGCGCGCGATCCTGACCGTCATCTCCCTCGCCTTCGCGGCGGGTACGGCGGTGCTGGCGCTGCCCGGCCTGCCCGTCTGGGCGGTCTTCGTGGTCCTGCTCCTGCAGGGCCTGGTCGCCTCGCTGGGCGGGGGAGTCCGCGGCGGACTGATGAACGAGATCCTCCCCAAGGACGGTTACGTCCTCGGCCGTTCGGTCTTCAACATGCTCTGGGGCATGATCCAGATCACCGGCTTCGCGACGGGCGGCGCCCTCCTCGCGCTCCTGTCCCCGCGCGCCTGCCTGCTCCTCACGGCGGCCTGTTACCTGCTGTCGGCCGCCGTCACCCGACTCGGCCTCACGGCCCGCCCACCGCGCTCCACGGGCCGCCCGTCCCTCTCCGCGACCTGGCGCACCAACGCC
Source organism: Streptomyces sp. NPDC005402 (assembly GCF_040606575.1). NCBI lineage: Bacteria > Bacillati > Actinomycetota > Actinomycetes > Kitasatosporales > Streptomycetaceae > Streptomyces > Streptomyces sp. NPDC005402. The sequence goes on along the minus strand of NZ_JBEXFB010000007.1, from coordinate 334,830 downwards.
CTGCTGTGGTCACGCCTCCGCCGCCTGGTGTACCTCGGCCTCTGGGTCCCCAACGGCCTGATCGTGGGCAGCGATTCGCTCTACGTCTCCTACGCCCCCGCGGCCGCCGGCACGATGTACGCGTGCGGGGCGCTGGGCATGTTCGTGGGCGACCTGACGGTCGGCCGGCTGGTGCCGCCCGCGCTGCGGCCCCGCCTCGCGACCCCGCTACGCCTGCTGCTGGCGGTGCCGTATCTGTTCTTCTTCCTCCGACCCGGTATCGCGCTGTCCGTCCTGGCCGCCACGGTGGCCTCGGTCGGGTTCGCCGCGTCGCTGGTCCTCCAGGAACGCCTGATGTCCCTGACGCCGGACGAACTGGCCGGTCAGTCCCTCGGGTTGCACACCACCGGCATGGTCGCGTTCCAGGGCATCGGCGCGGTCCTCGCCGGCACCCTGGCCCAGGTCACGTCCCCGGCCACGGCGATGACGCTCATGGCGACCGCGTCGATCGCCGTGACCCTGACGCTCTCAACGCTGGGCAAGCGCGAGGAACGACGTCCAGGTGTCGGGGGTGACGGTGAGCGTGGGGCCTTGGGTGTTCTTGGAGTCGCGGATGTGGATGGTGCCGGCTGAGGTGGCGACTTCGAGGCACGCGCCGCCCTGCTCGCTGCTGTAGCTCGACTTGAACCACTGAAGTGCGGTGCTCATGCGTCTCCTAGCGAACGGTCCAACAGGCTCATGCTCTCCTGCGGGTTGAGAGCCTGTGACCGCAGCATCGCATATTTGCGTTCCAGCACGGAGACCTCGTCGGGATCGGCGACCATCCGTCCGTGGAGCTGTCCTTCGGCGTATCCGACGCGTTGGTGATCAGGCGTCTCGACGAGGATGAACGGTCCCGAGAGTCCGGCATGGAAATCGCGGCCGACCGGCATGATCTGAAGGGTGACGCTGGGCAGACCGGCCAGCTCGCGCAATCGGCGCAGCTGCTCCCTGTGCACGTCCTTCCCTCCCAGCCGGTCCTTCACCGTCACCTCGGAGACGACGAAGCTGACGGTGGGCGGCGCCGGACGCTGAAGGATCTCCTGGCGCTCGGCGCGCGCAGCGACCCGTCGCTCGACCTCGTCCTCCGTCAGCGCGGGGACGTCGTTCAGGAACACCGCGCGGGCGTACGCCGGGGTCTGGAGGAGGCCCGGCAGTACCTGGTTGTCGTACCAGGACAGGGCCAGTGCCTCCCGCTCCAGATCGATGTACTCCTCCGCCCAGCGGGGGAAGAGGTCGATCTCCGGCATGTTCGCCAGCGCGACCGACAACGCGCCCTTGGTGTCGAGGAGTTCGTCGAGCTGGGCCGCGAGATCCGGTTTCAGGGTCCGCCTGCCCTGCTCGACGGAGGCGATGGTCTCCTCGTCCACGGCGACCTCGTCGGCGAGGGCCCGCTGGGTGAGACCGGCCGCCCGGCGGAAGGTTCCGACGAGAGACCCGATCATCTTCACGGCGGTCGCGTTCTTCCGGCGCCGCGTACTGAGGCTCTTGTTGCTCATGCCGGTGAACTCCCCATCCCGGGGCGTACGTTCACCCGTTGTCACCCGTACAAGAAATCTGTACGGGTTCCTCAGCCCCGGAACACCTGCGGATACGGACACTCCTCCAGGGGTTTTCCGGGGCGGTCGGCCCACCGCCACCACAGGTGCCCTTCGGCGCAGCGCCACAGCGTCCGGCAGGCGCGCAGGCCGTCGTCCGCACGTCGGACCAGGAGCATCCCGCCGGACGCCAACGGCTCTTCGCAGCGGGGGCAGGGTTCCACGGCCGGCACGGGTGCACTGTACGGGGCGGGTTCGTCCACCCGGAGGGGCGCGTGTTCGATGCGCTGGGCGTCCCCGAAGATCCTGAAGTACTCGCCGAGTGCCGGAGGGCGGTAGTCGCTCTTGAGCTCGTACCGCGTGAGGACGGAGTCGGCCAGGTACTCGCGCCCGTCGAGGACATGGTCCTCGGGGGCTCTCGGCTTCTTCGGGTCCCTCGGTTCCTCCGCCTCTCCGATGGGCCGGTCCAGAACCCGGAACACCTTGTAGAACTTCACCCGCGAATAGTGCCGCGGGCCCAGCGGGTCCGGTCGTACGGCGAAGTCGGTGCTCCTGTCCGGATTCGTCTCGTCGGGCTTCCTGCCGAGGGCCCGGGTGTCGCATTCGAGGCCGTACCGGGTGGCGTGCCCGACCATCCACAGCAGGGTGAGGTCGGACAGCCCCGAGTCCGCCTCGCCGCCCCCGACATCGGTGTGCACCCCGGCGAACCAGACCTGCCGCAGTTCCTGGCCCTGCTCGGCGGCGCCCTTCTGCTGGTGCCAGAGCGTCGGCGGGAACGCGGAGCGCTGTTCGTCGACGGCCAGGGCGTGGAAGGCGCCGTTGACCCGGGTGCTGAGGTCGGTGTCGTGGAAGGCCCAGCGCTTGTTGAAGCGGTTGACGAGCGGGCGCAGGAACCAGGGGGCCGGGACCGGGATGCCGAGGGAGCCGACCGTGTCCCAGACGCCGACGAAGCGGATCTCCGTCTCGTGGGCGTAGGCCTGGCGGAACAGAGTGGCCGCCACGCTGGTCGGACTTTTCGTACGGCTGCGGTACAGCGCCCACGCCTCGTCGATCCGGTCGGCCTGCTCCCGGCGCAGGATGCCGCAGTTGCGCACCAGCCCCGCCAGGCTGCGCGCGGTGAACGCGCCCCGGCTGAACCCGAACAGGTACAGGCTGTCGCCGGGTTCGTAGGTCTGGATGAGGAAGCGGTAGGCGTCGAGCACGTTCCGCGACAGGCCGAGGCCGAACGCGCCGCCCCGCAGCCGTTCCGGACGCTGGGCGCCGACCCCGCTGTGGTAGTACACCCGCTGTTCCGTGCCGACGGCGGTGCGTTGCCGTACGGCCAGGGCCACCTTGGCCACATTGGTCTTGTGCGACTGGTCGGCGCGATTCCAGGTCCCGTCGCAGCAGACCACCAGATGTCTGGCCATGCTGTGCCTCCTCTCCCCGCGGTCCCGTGGGACAGACTCGGCGACGGTTCGGGAGATACAGCCAGTACCGCAGGGTCCGGGCCGGCCCGCAACTCGGTGGCGGGCCGGTCCGGGGGTGGGTCAGGCCACGACCGTGAAGAGCCCGGTCTTCTCGCCCAGCTCGGACAGCGAGATCTTGCCGGGGATGCCGTTGGCGTCGGCGCCGGTGTAGCCGAGGTGGCGCTGCCACTTGGCGTAGGCGGCGACGGTGGTGGTGCCGAAGGAGCCGTCTCCGGCGTAGGACTTGGAGAGATAGCCGAGCTCGACGAGGGCGGCCTCGGTGAGGTTGGTGCCGGCCAGGTAGCTGACGTGGCCCTGCTTGGCCCCGGGGTCGGTCTTCGCGGCCTTGACCAGCCGGGACAGGTCGACGCGGGGCTTGCCCGCCGGCTTGGTCGGCTCCGTCTTGCCGGGCCCGGCGGCCAGCTGCTTCTTCACCGCGGCCCGGAAGTCGTCCATGTCGAAGCTCGGGTCGATCTTCCCCGGCTGGCACTCCTTGTGCCCGGCGACGGACTTCTCGCTCCACCCGTGCGCCCGGCAGATCGCCGCCGCCCACAGCACGGCCTGCCGGTACTGTGCTGCCGGGTAGGGGTCACCGCCCTTGCCGAGGTTCTCGATCTCCAGGCCGTACAGACAGTCGTTGCCGTCCGCCGTCGCCACGTCGTCGTGGGGGAGCGGCTTCTCGCTGCGGAGCGCGTTGAGGACATCGATGTCGGCGTAACCCGCGTGGTTGGTGCGGCCGTTGCCGATCATCCACAGTCCGGCGGTCTTGCCGAGCCAGGCGTGGCACAGCGGTCCCGGCAGGTCGGATCTGCCCTTGAAGCAGAGTTCCTTGTCGTCGTGCCCGCCGGTGTGGTGGATCAGCACCCCGATGACGGGACCGAACGACTTCCCGGACGCCGTATCGCGGTTGTGGGTCTTCCAGCCGGAGTGCTCGTGCATGGTGAGGCCCTCGGCCTTCAGTGCGGCGAGCATCTTCGCGGCGGACAGGGGAGTGGCCATGGCTGCGGTTCCTCCGGGGCGACGCGTCGACAACGCGTCAAGTAGGCGATGGATCTTGTGAGTTGTGGTGCGAATGGCACTCAGTGGTACGTGCTCGCCCCACCCGCCGCTCATGATTCCGGCAATGGCCTGTCCCGTCGGGGAAATCGCGGCATTCACAGCCGAACGGAGTCACCGCGGCCCTCGCCCACGGGAGTCCGGTGTCCGGCAGTCACCGGTGACCCGTGTTCGGCGCGGCGGTCCGAGGGGGAACGACCGCCGCGCCGAGGCCGGCTCGACGAGCCGGCCTGATGTGGCCGGGTCACCGTGGCTGTGGCACCGGTGCTGCTCGCTCGGGCTGGATCAGCCCGGTGCCACCGCGCGGCCGGTCTGGGGCGAGATCATGCCGGAGCACAGCCCCTTGGCGGCCAGTGTCTGTGCGATGCGCGGGATCGCCGCGCGGGTGTTGGCGGGCCAGTCGTGCATGAGGATGACCTGCCCGGCCGTGAGCCGGCCGACCGCCGCGACGATCGCGTCGGTACTGGCGTTGTTCCAGTCCTGCGAGTCGACCTGCCAGAGGACCTCGGTCAGCCCGTACTTGGCCTCCACGGCCTTCACGGTCGCGTTGGTCTCGCCGTACGGCGGCCTGAACAGCCTCGGGGTGCCGCCACCGGAGTTCGCGATCGCCTGCTGGGTGCGGGAGATCTCCGAGTCGATCGTGGCCTGGCTCTGCTGGGTCAGATGCGGGTGCGTGTAACTGTGGTTGCCGACCCACATCCCGGCGCTGACCTGGGCCCGGACGAGCGCCGGGTTGGCGGCGGCGTACTGACCCTCGTTGAACATGGTGGCCCTGAGGCCGTACTGCTTCAGGGAGTTGAGCAGGGTGGTGGTGCCGCTGCCCGGGCCGTCGTCGAAGGTGAGGCCGACGTATCCGGAGCAGGCGGCGGCCTGCGCGGGGGCGGCGGAGGCCGGGACGGTGAGGGTGCCGGCGGCGGCCAGCGCGGTGGCGGCCAGTAACGGGAGGTGCGCCCGGGCCCTCATCACGCCACCGTGATGCTGGAGCTGCCGCTGCTCTGGTAACCCTCGGTCGCGAGGATCATGTAGTACTTGAAGCTGCCCATCGGCATGCCGGCCCGGGCCCACGCGTCGAAGTGGTTGCCGGTGGTGATGGTGCCGCCGGTCCGCTTCGACTGCCGCACGCTCCAGTACTGGTTGAAGGTCTTGGTGCCTTCGACGGACGGGGCGTTGTAGCGGGTGGTCTGGTAGATGTCGTACGTCCCGCCGTCGCTGGTCACCGTGCCCTTGTACGTTCCGGTGGGCCGGTAGGTGCCCCAGTTGTCGACGATGTAGTACTCGACGAGCGGATTCGACGTCCAGCCGTAGAGGGCCAGGTAGGCGTTGCCGGAGGGGTTGAAGCTGCCGGAGTAGTTCACGGTCCTGCGGGAGCCGTTGCTCCAGCCCTTGCCGGCCACGAAATTTCCGGTGTTGCGCCAGGAGGTGCTGTAGTTCCCGCCGGAGTTCAGCGTCATGGAGACCGTGCCCTGGGCGTCCGTCCAGAACGAGTAGTAGTAGCCGTTGTTGGTCCCGGTCTGGTTCGTGGTGATGACCGTGGCCGCCTCGGCGGTGCCGGGCAGGGCCAGCGTGGCCCCGGTGGCGAGCAGGAGGCCGCAGACACTGCGGCGCGTCGGGTGTGCGGGTGTGTCAGTCATGCCCCACAGTTTTGGCCTGCCCCTGTCAAGCGTCAACAGTTTCGGCACATGTTTCGAATGCTTCGAGATCCCTCTCACCTGAGGAAACGTCGAAATCTTTCGGAAGATCGGAGAAGGCGCGAGACGAATAGAGGTGACCCGGCTCCGAATGTTTCGAAAACCTTCCGGATACCCTGGGGCATAAGAAAAGGCAGGGAGGTCAGTGCCTCCTTGCCATGTTCAACGTATAGCGCACCGGGGGACTTGCGGCAAGGCCCCCGTCGAGGCGCACACTTACCGGCCGTAGGCCCCACGGCCGAGGACCTCGAACCGGAGCTGCTGACTTGAATTCCCTGCCCACCCGCGTGTTCGACCTTCCCGAGCGCCTCGCCGCCAAGGCCGACCCGGCGCTGATCACGGCCGACGAGGAGCACTTCGCGGCCATCGCGGAGTGCCTGGAGCAGACGATCGCCGAACTGTCCGACACCCTCGCCGCCACCCTCCGGGCGCCCGGCGGCATCGGCCAGGAAGCCATGGACCGGGACACGGAGATCCACCGCCTCAGCGCCCGGCTGCGCACCCTGCGCCGCTTCGGCCTGGACCTGTGCCTCGGACACATGGTCGGCGCGGAAGACCCCGAGCCCGTGTACGTCGGACGGCTCGGCCTGACGGACAGCACGGGCCGCCGGCTGCTCGTCGACTGGCGGTCCCCCGCGGCCGAACCGTTCTTCGGGGCCACCCACGCCAACCCGATGGGCCTGGCCAGCCGCCGCAGGTACCGCTGGACGAACGGCCGGATCAGCGACTACTGGGACGAGGTGTTCGCCCCCGACGGCTTCGCCGGGCACGCCGCACTCGACGACCAGTCCGCCTTCATCGCCAGCCTCGGCACCGACCGCTCCGAACGGATGCGGGACGTCCTCGGCACCATCCAGGCCGACCAGGACGCCATCATCCGCGCGGGATCCCGCGGCGCCCTCGTCGTGGACGGCGGGCCCGGCACCGGCAAGACCGTCGTCGCCCTGCACCGCTCCGCCTACCTCCTGCACTCCGACCCGCGCCTGGGCCACCGCCGCGGCGGCGTCCTGTTCGTCGGCCCGCACCGGCCCTACCTGGCCTACGTCTCCGACGTCCTGCCCAGCCTGGGCGAGGAGGGCGTGCAGACCTGCATCCTCAGGGACCTCGTGGCCGAGGGCGCCACGGCGGGGGTCGAGACCGACCCGGAGGTGGCCCGCCTGAAGTCGTCGGCCGACCTGGTCCGGGCGATCGAGAAGGCCGTACGGTTCTACGAGGAGCCGCCCGCCGAGGGCATGACCGTGACCACCCACTGGTCCGACATCCCGCTGACCGCCACCGACTGGGCCGAGGCGTTCGACGCGGCCGAGGGCGCCCCGCACAACGACGCGCGCGACCAGGTCTGGAACGAGCTGCTCACGATCCTGGTGGACAGGCACGAGGGCGACGCCCCGGAGGCGCTGCTCCGCAAGTCCCTGCGCCAGAACAGGGAGTTGCTCACCGCGTTCAACCGCGCGTGGCCGCTCCTGGAAGCGGCCGACCTGGTCTCGGACCTGTGGACCGTCCCCGCCTATCTGCGGATGTGCGCTCCCTGGCTGGACCGCGACGAGGTACGGACCTTGCAGCGCGCCGACGGCCAGGCCTGGACGGTGTCCGACCTGCCGCTCCTGGACGCGGCACGCCAGCGGCTCGGCGACCCGGAGATCTCCCGCCGCAGGCGCCGCAACGAGGCCACCCTCGCCGCCGAACGCGAGCGCATGGCCACGGTCGTGGACAACCTGAGCGCGGTCGCCGACGACGAGTACGGGATGGGCCTGGTGACGATGCTCCGGGGCGAGGACTTCCACCACGCCCTGGTCGACGAGTCCGCCCTGCACATCGCCGACCCGGACCTGCTCGCCGGCCCGTTCGCCCACGTCGTCGTGGACGAGGCGCAGGAACTGACCGACGCCGAGTGGCAGATGCTGCTGCTGCGCTGCCCGTCCCGCAGCTTCACCATCGTCGGCGACCGCGCCCAGGCCAGGCACGGCTTCACGGAGTCCTGGCAGGAGAGGCTCGGGCGGGTGGGCCTCGACCGCGTGGAAATGGCCTCCCTGAGCATCAACTACCGCACCCCGGAAGAGATCATGAAGGAGGCCGAGCCGGTCATCCGCGCCGCCCTCCCGGACGCCAACGTCCCCACGTCGGTCCGCAGCACCGGCATCCCGGTCACCCACGGCTCGCAGACGGAACTGACCGCGCTGCTGGACACCTGGCTCACCACCCACCCCGAGGGCATCGCCTGCGTCATCGGCGCCCCCGGATTCCGCTCGACGCCCAGGGTGCGATCCCTGACCCCGGCACTCTCGAAGGGCCTCGAGTTCGACCTGGTGATCCTCGTGGACCCGCAGAACTTCGGGGAGGGCGTCGAGGGGGCGGTGGACCGGTATGTGGCGATGACCAGGGCGACACAGCGGCTGGTGATCCTCACGAGTGGCGATCCGAAGGCCTGACGGCCGGTCACAGCCGCTGGATCACCTCCGGGACCAGCGCCACGACAGCGGGCACCAGCAGATAGAGGGTGAGCCCGGTGATGGCCTTGCGGGTGGCCACAGGGAGACCGCCAGGGGCCGGGCCAGAGGATCGGCAGCGGCGCCGCGGACGACGTGCGGACAGCCGTGCACCCCGTCCGGTAAATGGTTGATCAAGGATCGCTGGGCTGGTCAGAGGCGGTGTTACGCTCCGCGTGCTCTGCGGTTCCGTGCCGCAGCAACGGGGGACGGACGTACGGGCGGGTGTGCCGGAAGGACGGGCCGCCCTCGTACGCGCGACCGGATCCAGTGCGTCGACCCCGTCGCGAGCGTAGGTACTCGACACCGACCGGCCGGCTCGGCCCAGCCCGAAACGAAGACACCTGTGAATCGAATCGTGCACCGACGCGGCCGGCTCGCGCTTCTGCTGGCCGGCGCGGTGATGGTGGCGTCACCGGCGGCGGCAGCCGCCGACGAGACCCCGATCGACCCCGCGCTGCCGACACCCACGGTGCCGGTCGCAGCGGCCTGCGGCAGCGACGGCGCCCCGGTCTGGACCGCCGTGTCCAGTCCGCCTCCCGCGGGCATGACCGTCTCCATCGGCGTACCACGGCCGACGGTGAACGGGGTGACGTATCAGGGAGTCGTCCACGCGTGGGACGCGGACGGTTCGCAGACGGCGGACGGGTCCGTCTCCGGGCTGCCGGTGTCCTCCCAGAACGTGTACGTCCCGCTGCCCTTGTCGGACGGCCACACCTACGGCTGGCACGCATCGACCTACGACGGGACGGCGTACTCGAATCCGTCGGCGCCCTGCTACTTCACGGTGGACGCGAGCGCGCCCCTCGCCCCGGTCGTCACCAACCCGGACTTCCCCCCGGTGGGCAGCCCCGGAACGCCCACCAAGGCTGCCGGGCAGCTCACCACGTTCAGCTTCGGCTCCGGCGACTCCCTGCCCAGCGGGTGCGCCGAGGCGGGAACTCCGGACTGCCGGGCCAGCGGCCTGGACCACTTCGCGTACGCCCTCGACCAGGAGCCCGGCACCGGCGCCCCTCAGGTTCCCGCCGACCCCGAGGGACACGGAAGTCTCACGACCACCCTGCCCTGGGGTGTCCACACCTTGAACGTCGTCGGGGTCGACGCGGCCGGTAACCGGTCACGGCCGACCGGGTACGAGGTCGCGGTTCCTTCGCAGCTCCCGCCCCCGGCTTCGCCCACCCTCACCCTCACCGCCCCGGCGACATCCGGCCGGGCGGCCCCACTGGACGTCTCCGGTCAGCTGTCGGCGGCTCCGTACCCATCCGGTGAGACCGTCCACGTCGTCAGGAACGACCTGGCCCATCCCGCGGGCGTGACACTGCCCGATGCGCCGTTGTCCGCCGACGGCACCTTCCGCGTCGCCGATGTCCCGCAGGTCGGGGGAGCCAACACGTACACCGTGACGTACCCGGGTGACTCCGGCCACCAGGCCGTCAACGCGTCCGCGACCGTCCAGGTCTCCCGCAGCGCCACCGCGGTGTCCGTCACCACCAACGCCCCGTCGTACGCCTACGGCGCGACCGCGAAGGTCACCGCCCACCTCGGCACGACCTACAACGGCCGCACGCTCGCGATCTACGCCCAGCCCTACGGCGGCAGGCAGGCGCTGATCAGGACCGGCACGGTGGACAGCCACGGCAACCTGACCGCGACCTACAAGCTCACCCGCAAGACCACCTTCACCGCAGCTTTCGCCGGTGACCACCGCTACGCCCCCGCCACGGCCGCCAGTACCGCGTCGGCCCACGCCAAGGTGTCCGAGTCGCTGAGCGGCTACTACGGCAGCACCCACTACGGCAGCCTTCTCTACCGGGTCTACCACCACACCGCCAAGGCCAAGCTGAACGCCACGGTCACGCCCGACAAGTCCGGCCAGTGCGTGCGCTTCCAGACCCAGCGGTACTACGGCGGTGCCTGGCACACACAGAGCACCTCCACCTGCCACACCCTCAGCACCAAGAGCACCGGCTACGCGACGCTGAGCCTGACCCACGCGGTCAACAGCAAGTTCCGTATGCGGGCCGAGTACGTCCACAGCAGCAAGGACACCGGCAACCTCAGCACTTGGGGCGCATGGCAGTACTTCACCGTCAGGCAGTGACACCCGAGGCGCCGGGTTCCCGAGCCCGAGCCCGAGCCCGCGCCCGCGCCCGCGCGTGCACGGCCTGGCACGGTTCTGGCAAGCCCCCTTCTGCCGCTTCCAGCAGTACGGGACGGTGCCTGGTCGATACGATGCGCGGGCTGGACAGTGTGCACGCGATGGGGGAGGGACAATGAGGATCAAGGACCCGGAGTACCCGGCAGCGGTCGAAGCGGCCGTCGAGATCCTGCAGAACAGGGCCCGGCAGGGAATGACCATCACGTACGGGGATCTGAGCGCCGAGTTGGCGGCACAGGGCTTCGACTCCGTCCCGCCTCACCGCGGAGTGATGACCTACCTGCTCAAGGATGTCTGCCTCTACCGCAACGAGGACGGACGGGCACCGATGCTCTCGGCGATCGTGGTGAACAAGGCCAGCCGGGAACCCTCCGACCAATTCTCAGGCCTCGCCCGAAGCCTGCCCTTCTCCCGTCCGGCCAACTGGAGTTGGCGGGATGAGCAGCAACAGGTGTTCGCTCAGCACCGCGAGGAATGACGTCGGCCCAGTTCGATCCGGCGCCGGGTGGGCCTACCTCGCACACAGGCTTCATACGCAACCGCCGGTTGTCGCCGCCGTTATCGGGCAGATCTCCAACGGTTCGTCGGGTCGGTCTGCCTCATGTACCTGATCAAGGGTGGGCTGTTGGACGTCTTCGGGGCGGTGCGCGGATCGAAATCTCGGGCCTCCCGACCCATCAAGACTTCGTAGTGACTCGGCCGGGCGAGCCTTTGTGGTCCGCTGGGTGAAAGCTGAACCCGTGGAGAGCAACACCTAGGTTGGTATCGCAAGTTCAGAAGATGGCGTCTGCAGATGTGCGCTGACCTGGCGAGACGCTGACGGGGCTTCACGCGGTCGGTGAGCGGGTCCGGCATAACCGTAGAGTGTGTGAGTCCGATCACCACGGGCTGACCGTCACGTCACCTGCCACGGTGCGCATGGATCATGAGCGCATGCATCATCGGTTAAGCCGCATCGCAGGCATGGCGCTCCTTCTGCTCGGCATCACCCTCGTGCTCTGGAGGGTTTTCGGTAGCCCTCAGGACTGGGAGGGCGCCATGAGATGGCTTCGTACCGGCCTCATGCTGGGAGCCCTGGGGGCGATCAGCCTCAGCGCACGACTGATATTCCCCGCCACCGATGGCGACGCACCGGATGAGGCGTCCGATAAGGCCGACGGAGCAGCTCCGTGTGAGGGGCCATGACCCGGTCCGTCGCTCAGCGCCCTTACCCCCACTCTCCCCAGCACCCATCCCGTCCGCCTAGGACGGCCGTGGATGGGACAGGAGTACGCCACGCCCGCCACTACTGAACCGCGCTCGGGAACAACGCCCCCTCCATCCCGGCGCTGGCTGATCCCCCGCCGGAATCATCACCTTGTGCCTGCGGTGACCGGCAACGGGGCGATGTGGATTCCTAGTGGACTTTGTGGCACGCGTGGCACGGCCGTGATCATGGCAAAGGGCCAGTCGAGGGGATCAAGCCTCTGAACTGGCCCTTAGTCGTGCCCCCGGCAGGATTCGAACCTGCGACACCCGCTTTAGGAGTTCGATCAATTCCCGGTGTGGTGGGGCCGCCTGTGAGTACTGGGGCAGTGGAAGGCCGCCGACAACTGCTGCTGTTCGTAGCCGTTGATGTCAGTGTTGGATGTCAGCGGAATAGCCTTGGCGCGGGCCGGACTTCCAACGGGTCATCCGGTCGATCGGTCCAATTCCACCAAACGTGCCGACTGGCACACATCCACAGGGAACGGCAGGCGCGCCGGGTGTCTTCCTCCCGCTTGGAGAACACGAAGCCACCGGACTTCGTGGGCTGACTGCACTCGCGGTAGGCAGAGCGCTGCTGGTCATGCAGCGCACCCTAACGGAGAGCCGTGGCTCAGAGCTGGAGTGTGCTGCGCGCCGGAGGCTTGAATCTCAGCCCACGACAGTCAGCCACGATGGCGAGTACGCCGACCGATCAGGCGCGCGTGTGTCTCGCTGCACCCCACCGGCCTCAGCAACGTTGTCGGGGTCTGTCGTCAACCAAAGCAAGCCCCGACGGCCGGCTCGTGGCGACGACACCGGAGCCATCAGCTTGGGAAGCTCACATGATTTAGGGAAAATTGGTCTGTTGACCTGTGCGGAGTGTAATGGCGCGCTTCGGTCGTGTGATATCTCTACGCTCTCGGTCGGGGTCACGACCTGTATAAATTGCAGAGATCAATTGCCGTACGACTCTCTGAGTAGCATAGAGACATCAGGGTCCTGTATGCGTGAATTAGGACAGACTCTCCCGTGAAATTGCATACCTCTTCGAGATATTCGGGAGGCTCTCTGAAGAACTTCAGGCAGTCCAAAATCGATAGCATGACGAAACCCTCAATCATGCCGAATAGCGATTGATCAACTTCCGACAAATCAATCGCCCCATTGTGGGCAACCCCGTTCCTGAGTCGAGCGATCTCGCGAAGACTGGCAATGGGAAGGCTCACGCCATTCTGTGTCGAAAGTGTAGTTAACCTCTCAAGGAGGCCAATCCCGCGGTATCTACTAGCACCGCGTGGCCCAAAATGGCCGTGTATGTTTTCAAGGGAGGTGAACCTCAAAGACAGCTCGGAATGGAGTCCGATGTACAGGTCGTAGGAATGGCGGAAGTTATCGAGAGCTAGAAGCAGGGGGGAAGCGGTTGTGTTAGGCTGAATTTCCGTTAGTTCTCTAAATAGTTTGCAGATATTCTCAAAATTTCCATGGGGAAATGGTACGTTATCCCTGGCTCCGTACAGATCTTGACGGTAGTAACTCGGCGACCGAACGTTGAGTGACGTCCACCTGACGTACAGCCCTGCCTGCAGAGGGTCAACGAATTCGCTATATCCGCTCAGTCGCATGGCAAGTGTCCAGGCTCCAACAGCGTTGTCGAATTCCAGCGACCTTTTCGATAGCCCCCTAACGTCGTCATAATCGGAACTGCCGAGCAGACAAGCAGGCATCTTGCTTGGCCTGTCAGGCGCCGCCAATTCGATTGTATAAAGGTAATCAAAGATATCCCTCCTTTCGATAATTAACCATTCCATCAGGTCGAGATCTCGCAGAATTACTGAATCGAAACAAAAGACATTCGCATCGCACTTTATGCCCCACACGGGATAGCAGTAGATAACTTTAGATGGATGCGTAAGATCGAACCGATCGTCAATACTCATGCTTTTTTCAATTCCAGAGTTCAGTCGTGACTGGAGTGTCCGTTCTAAAGACTTTCACTCACAGGGATTCCACTGTGGGCTATTTAGGAGGGTCGATCGTATGCACGCAGCGAGGATTTTACGTGCCTGCGGCAGGAGAGCTTCTGGCGTAGTCCCGGCTTGGTTCATCGTTCTAGAGTAGTCACCACCATGCAGAATATCGCTACGCACTGCGTATACTAGGTCTGCCAGCGTTGACCAGTTGACCGCTGCCTGACTTTCTGCCGAACACACGTCAGTCACTCGGCGTGAGAACTCTCTCTTTAGATTTCTCCGCACATGGGGCATCAATAGCGTTTCGATCGCTATTGTGCAATGAACGAATTCATTCTCAGGTGAAAGATCTATCAAAGCAGTGCGTGAAAGGCTTTCGATAGCGTTCCACACCGCAGATTCTTTTGACTCCGCTTGGCGCAGATTTCTGAATATTCGACGTGATTTTCTAACCGTCCTCCTCCCCAGCTGCACCTTGTTGTGGCTGCCTGCTGATAGCAAAGCCTCTCGACCGTAAGGTCCGATTAGGCGGGAAACGCCACCGTTGGAGAATCGATAGCGCATTGAAAATAGGGGGTTGGGGAGTTTCTCCCCAGTGCTGATGAGGAGGCTGTAGTAGATTGCTTTGATGATCGGAGTGGCCACTTCGGTATCGACATTTCCAATGCTTTCGGGATCAAAGAAGGCGAAAGTCGGCGCTGCGCGATTGAAGGCAGATTTAGAGGAATTCGAGTCGAAATCGCTGTCCATCTCTACCCATTGATCTGCCTCAAGGGAAACGAATGATGCGCATCCTATAGCGTGTCGCGCGCTAGTCGAAATGAGAACTCCAGGGAAGTGCGCATAGAGGCCGGGCGGTGTTAATTTCGAGCCGCGATTCATGCTTGCTTTACCTCTCGGACGACTTTATTGTTCACCCGTTGTGGAATTGGCGGCGCGCTGTGATCGATTTCATTCCACTTGGGGCCTATTTCGGCCAGTACTTCCACGAGCTTTGACGGAGTTTTAGCGGCAGATGATTTCTCTTCTAGATGCCTCCTGAGGGAGCCGTATTGGTGGGCTGCTTGGAGATGCTTCTCCGAGCGTTCCGGATACCTGAGATGTGTTTGGAGGGCCGCTAGGAGAGCATTCGCAACACTAATCGAGCCTGTAGCTATCGAAATCCAAAAAATTGGAGCTTGGGAGACCGTAGCGAAAATGGAAGTGCCCACAATGACTGATAATGTCACGGATGAGATACCAATCGCCTGATGCCTGGCTTGATAGCGAGAGGCGCATCGGTGATTCGCAATATGAAGGATGCGCAGGCCGTTCTTCCACTGTGAGATTAGGGTTTCTGGATCAATGTTCCTGTCTGGCTGACGCATGGTCTCCCTATGTGCTTCGCCCGCGTATCCTGGTTTTCGGCTTCAACCATATGTGTACATAGTGGGTCCATCCGCGACGGCCTGTCAATGTGTCCTTTCCGGTCCGAGCGGAACCGGCTCCATGATCGATAGACTTGATCTTGGGTCGGGTCGATATAGCATCGCTGGCGCTTCTCGCGACAACCTTTGTTCGGTAATTGGAATTGAAGTGCAAGCCTGTGTCGAAAAATGTCCGACCAGTGACAGTTGCAAGATCAATTCGAGGTCGGCAGAGCGGGTTTGGCCGGCGGCCTGCCCGGTCTGAGGTCGAACATGATCAAGTGGACCGTACGCTGGTCGGTGACTCGGGTGGGCCTTGCTTCCCAAGCGCGAGTCCCCCCGGTCACGCTCAACACGGGACTCCGACTGGACCGGAGGAGTGGATGAAGCCGTGGAGCCGACCGCCGAAGCCGCGAGGTACGCCTTCTCTGAGGCCAGTTGGCCACTATTGCCTGTCGCGCGGCCTGGCGGACCGGGCCGGAGCGGGGCGGAGACAGGAGCGGCGAGCCGGGGAACCGGGCCGCGCGCGGGGAGCGGAGCGAGCCGCCTTGAACCAGTAGAGAAAGTTGTAACTCAGTCGGTCTGCTGGGGCGTGCATGGGTCCGTGTTGATCCGCTCCCGTCGCCTGCCCTCGATCACCATCGGCCGGTGCCGTCGGATTCCGGCACGGGCTGTCCGCGAGTACATCAGCAATGAACTGGAGGCGGCGGCCTGATGGCGCAGCAACGCAGGCGGAACCCCAACGGCGCCGGCACCATCACCAAGCGCAAGGACGGCCGCTATCAGTGCGCGGTTTACGTCCTCCAGCCGGACGGCACCCGTGCCCGCAAGTTCGCGTACGGCAAGACCTGGCAGGAGTGCGACACCAAGCGTCGTGAGCTGCTGGCCAAGGTCGACCAGGGCGTACCCGTGCCCACCCGCTCGGCGAAGCTCTCGGACTGGCTGCCCTACTGGCTGGACAACATCGTCAAGCCCCGCCGGAAGCTCAGCACCTACGACAAGTACGAGACGCACGTCAGGCTCTACCTCGTGCCCATGCTCGGCTCCAAGCGGCTCGAATCCCCCGGCGTCGCCGACGTCCGGCGCTTCCCGACTCAGCTGGAGAACAGGACGACAGCGGCCACGGCCAAGGAATCGCACCGAGTGCTGCGTACGGCCTTGTCCGCTGCCTGCCGGGAAGAGCTGATCGCACGGAACGTTGCGGGTCTTGTCGAGCCGCCCCGGGCCTCGTCGCGCGAGCTGAGTCCCTGGACGCTCGACGAGACCTTGGACTTCCTCGCCGCCTCCCGGAAGGACCCGCTGTACGCGGCCTTCGTCCTCGCCATGGGACTGCGGCGCGGTGAACTCGTCGGGTTGCGCTGGACCGACGTGGACCTGGACAAGCGCGTCCTGTACGTCCGCCAGCAGACCCAGCGGCGGCGAGGGGTTCTCTACGACGACGACACCAAGAACCGCCGCAACCGTGCCCTTCCGCTCCCGGCCATGTGCATCGCCCCGCTGCGCTGGCACCGGATGCGGCAGATGACCGCCAAGCAGCGCGCGGGGGAGTCGTGGGATGACGGCGGCTACGTCTTCGCCACCCGGAACGGCCGTCCGGTCGAGCCGCGAAACGTCTACCGCTCCTTCACCCGCGTCGCCCAGTCCGCCGGCCTCCGCGTGATCAGGCTGCACGATGCCCGGCACGGGTGCGCCACGCTGCTCACCGCTGCCGGGGTGGCTCCCCGCGTCGTGATGGAGATCCTCGGGCACAGTCAGATCAGCATCACCATGGACGTGTACACGCACGTGGTGCAGGACACCCAGCGGGAGGCCATCAGTCACATGGATCGGCTGCTCAAGAGGCGGCCCGGTCGTCAGTGACCGCACCCGTTGATGTCAAAAGTGGATGTCAAAGGCCCCGGACCATGATCGGTCCGGGGCCTTTTGCCTGGTGCCCCCGGCAGGATTCGAACCTGCGACACCCGCTTTAGGAGAGCGGTGCTCTATCCCCTGAGCTACGAAGGCGTGGCGGGGATGTGTGGGCAAAGGTGATGGAAATCCGCCCTTATCGGGTGGATCCCGCCCTCCGGGGCCCAGACATCCACAGGGTGCGTCACCTGAGTGGTGCACCGCGCACAGTCTAGCGGTTGTCAGTGGCGGTCGGCGTGTCAGTGCTGGGCGGGCGGGCCGGTGGGGTGGCCGGCTGTGTCTGTGCGCGGGGCGACTGGCGCTCGTCGGAGGTTCGGGTCGGTGGGGGTGTTCGTGGACTTCGTCCCGCGCCGGCGCCGTGACTTCTACAGGGAGACCAGGTTGAGTACGGCGCGCTTCACGCCGGTGATGCCCTTGACTCCGTACTGGCCCGCCGAGGGGTCGTAGTCGAAGGTCTGCTCGGTACGTCCGAGGTGGCCGCAGGCCGCCGGTGAGTGCTGGTAGGCGTCGCCGGACGTGGTCTCGTACTCGATGTACCAGGCGACGCAGTACCCGTCGGCGCCACCCAGGCCGCCGCCGGGCAGGAGGTCCACGACGTTGCCCCGGACCCGGGCCCTCCCGTCCTCGAAGCAGGCTGAGACCTCGCCGCGTCCCCAGCTGCGGGAGTCGCTCGTGTCGACGCAGCCGGGCGCCGCGTACGACGTGGGCGACGCCGTCACGGTGAGAGCGGCGGTCAGGGCGCTGAGCAGTGCTGCCGACAGCATTCGCCGCAGGTGACGCTGCATGTGAACTCCTCGTTTCGCTGGGAAGCATGTCCTGCCGACACCTCACAGCGGCGCGCTACATCCGCGCTACATCCGCTCCGTCGGCGCGGCGGCACCGGGGCGTATATCTCCGGCATAGACGTGCGGTTCACGGTGGGCTCGCCCCGGCCCTCCCCGGACTTCAGGGCCCCTTCGCACAGCCCCTCTGGAGGTCGTTCCGCATGCGCCGTCACGTTGTTGGACCCCTGCTCGCCGCCGCTCTCGCGCTGCCCCTCACTGTTCTGACAGCCGGTCAGTCCAGCGCCGCTCCCGCCGACAAGGCCCAGGTGCTGAGCAACTGGACGCAGTCGAGCGCCGGCAGTTACGACGCCTGGAACGCGGCTCGCCAGAACCAGGCCACCTGGAGCGCCTACGGCTTCGACTGGTCCACCGACTACTGCACGACATCCCCGGACAACCCCCTCGGCTTCGAGTTCAAGAACGCCTGTGCCCGCCATGACTTCGGGTACCGCAACTACAAGGCGGCCGGCACGTTCGCCGCGGACAAGGACCGGCTGGACGACGCCTTCTACGCCGACCTCAAGCGGGTCTGCGCGTCCTATACCGGTGCCAAGGGATCAGCGTGTCTGGCGACGGCGTGGACCTACTACCAGGCGGTCTCCGCCTTCGGGAACTCGGTGATGGCCGACGGCAGGGCAGACGCCCGCTGAGTTCGACCCCGTCCACAGGACCGGGCGGGGAGGCTGTCCTGGCCCGCCCTCCGACCGGCCGCCCCGTCACCCCCGAGACGGAGCGGCCGGTCTTCTTCGCCCACTCTCCCGTGCGCCCTGCCATCTGCGCGGGCGGGCGCCGGCCCACACCCACCGGAGACCCCATGCCCGCCGACCACTACGTCCTGACCCTCTCCTGTGCCGACAAGCAGGGCATCGTGCACGCCGTGTCCAGCTACCTGTTCATGACCGGATGCAACATCGAGGACAGCCAGCAGTTCGGCGACCACGACACCGGGCTGTTCTTCATGCGGGTCGCGTTCTCCGCGGAGTGCTCGTCGGTGGAGAAGCTACGGGCCAGCTTCGCCGCCGTCGGTGACTCCTTCCTCATGGACTGGCAGATCCACCGGGCCGACGAACGGATGCGGATCATGCTGATGGTCAGCAAGTTCGGGCACTGCCTGAACGACCTCCTGTTCCGCTCCCGGACCGGCGCGCTGCCGGTGGAGATCGCCGCCGTCGTCTCCAACCACCCGGACTTCGGCGATCTGGTCGGCACGTACGACATCCCCTTCCACCACATTCCCGTGACGAAGGACACCAAGGGCCTCGCCGAGCAACAGGTGCTGGACCTGGTCGAGGCGGAGCAGATCGAACTGGTGGTGCTGGCGCGCTACATGCAGGTCCTCTCGGACAACTTCTGCAAGCAGCTCAGCGGTCGCATCATCAACATCCACCACTCCTTCCTGCCGAGCTTCAAGGGCGCCAAGCCCTACCACCAGGCGCACGCACGTGGGGTGAAGCTGATCGGCGCGACCGCGCACTATGTGACGGCCGACCTCGACGAGGGGCCGATCATCGAGCAGGAGGTCCGGCGGGTCAGCCACGCCGTCACCCCGGAACAGCTGGTGGCCGTCGGCCGCGACGTGGAGTGCCAGGCCCTGGCCCGGGCCGTGCACTGGCACAGCACCCGCCGGGTTCTGCCCAACGGACGTCGCACCGTCGTGTTCGCCTGAGACCACCGCGGCCACCCGAGCCGGGCGGGGGACGCTCCGGCGCTGTCCCGTATAGCCGGTGTGTAGGCAGGGCGGCGAGGGTGCCGGGGACGGCACGACGGCCGTCTTGAGGAGTCTGCGAGGAAGCCCTTGACCACGGCAGCGATCGATGTGATCTGCCCGGCCTGGAACCGGTCCGAGGCCATCCGCCCGACCGTCGACAGCGTTCTGGCCCAAACCTTCGACGACTGGCGCCTGATCGTCGTCTCCGACGGCTGCACCGACGACACGGACGACGTGGTGCGGTCCTACGACGACGAGCGGATACAGCTGATCCGCACCGAGCGGCACGGCCACCCCGGTGGCCCCCGCAACATCGGCCTGGCCGCCTCGACCGCCCCGGCCGTCGCCTACCTGGACTCCGACGACCAGTGGCTGCCCGAACACCTCGCCGTGCTGCGCCGGGAGTTCGACGGCGGCGCGCGCCTGGTGGCGACCGCGAGCATCGGCATGAACGCACGAGGTGAGGAGGAGTACCGGTCCCACCCCCTCAACGGGCTGTGGCACCCCGAGCTCCAGCTGCTGTGGCCGTTGTACGAGCCGTCCCGCGTGGGCCATGTGCGCGGGCTCGTCGAGAACATCGGGGGCTGGACCGACGACCCCACAGGCATGGAGGACTGGGACCTGTGGCTGCGGCTCGCCGACGCCGGGGAGCGCTTCACGACGGTGAGCGACCGCACGGTCGTGATGTTCCTCAGTGACACCTCGCGCCGCCGCACCATGACCGTCAGCCACCGGCTGACCCTGGGCACGCTGCCCGACGAGGCGGCGTGCGACAGGCTCACCGAGGCCATCCGCGCCCCCGAGGTGCAGGAGGAACTGCGCTCCTGCTTCGCGGAGGAGATGCTCCGTTTCTACCGTGCGAAGGCGGCCTCCGGTGAACTGGTCATGCCGAAGGGCATGACCACCGAGGAGGCCCTGACCGGTATGGAGAAGTTCGTCACCGACCCCGCCGTCCCCATGCTGCGCGAACTCTCCTACGTCGAGGAGGACGGCCACTTCGCCGTCGTCCATCCCCTCCAGTGCAGCAGCGAACGGCACGCCGAGCGGCTCCGGGCGTTCCTGCGCACCCATGACGCCGGCAGGCACGCCATCGTGCGTCGGCTCATCGCGACGGTCAGCCGGTAGTCCCGCGACCCTCCGCTCCGCACCGCCGGTGCCCGTCGTACTCACGGGGCCCGCGACCTCCGCCGGGCCGCAGAAAACGTATAGAGCGGCGCCCGAGAATCGTGCGACCGCAGTCCAGACGTACTTGTGAGGTGTGATCGTGGCGAATCCGTTCGAGAACGACGAGGCGTCGTACTTCGTGCTGGTCAATGACGAGGGCCAGCATTCGCTGTGGCCGGCGTTCGCCGAGGTCCCGGCGGGCTGGCGCACGGTGCACGGAGAGGACACCCGTGCCGCCTGCCTCGCCTACGTCGAGGAGAACTGGACCGACATGCGTCCGCTCAGCCTGGTCCGCGCCATGGAGAGCGACGCGGCCTGATCCCGTGTGCCCGAGGGGGCCGTGGCGGCAACTGCCGCCACGGCCCCCTCGGCATGTGCGGCACCCGTCGCGGTTTTTGCCGCCTCCCGCGGCGGAGCTCGCAGGGACCTGCCACCGCAGCCTCCTGACACGGCGAAACCCACCATGCGGCCCCCCTCGATCCCAGACTGAAACGGCAGGAGCAGCCAATCAGGGGGATGCCATGGAGTTCCGAATTCTCGGTCCGGTGGAAGCCCGCAGGAACGACGAACGCGTCGTCCTGTCGGGAACCAAGATCAAGACCGTGCTCGCGGCCCTGTTGTTGGCCAGGGGCCGGGTGGTCTCCGACACCAGGCTGAGTCATCTGCTGTGGGGGTGGAACCCGCCGGCCACGGTGAGCGCGCAGATCTACACCTACATCTCGCGGTTGAGGATGCAGCTGGGTGACGGCGTGCGGATCGTGCGTCAGCTGCCCGGCTACACCCTGGAGACCGCCAACGCCCGTGTCGACTTCCTGGAGTTCGAGCGGTTGGCCCGGCTCGGCGCCGAGGCCCACACGGCCGGCGACCTGGAGCGGGCCGACGCACATCTTCGCGGTGCGCTGGAGCTGTGGCGGGGTGCCGCCCTGTCGAACGTCACCGAACACCTGGCGGACGCCGAGCTGCCCAGGCTGGAGGAGGCACGCGCAGGCACCACCGAGTTGCGGATCGAGGTGGACCTGGCCCTGGGACGCCACCGGCAGCTGATACCCGAACTGACCGCGCTGGTCGCCGAGTTCCCGGTACGGGAGCGGATGCGGGCCCAGCTGATGAAAGCCCTGTACCTGTGCGGCCGGCAGGCCGACGCGCTCATGGCCTACCACGAGGGACGCCGAGTGCTCGCCGAGGAACTGGGCGTGACCCCGGGCGCCGAGCTGGCCGAGGTCTACCAGGCGGTCCTGGCGGGGGAGACGGTCGTGGAACCGTCCGCGCCCGCGGCAACCGCCCGGACGGTGACACCGGCGACGCTGCCCCCGGACATCCCCGACTTCACCGGCCGCGAGGCCGAGTTGGCCGAACTGCGCAGGCTTCTGCCGCCGAGCGGGAACCGCACCTGGCACGCCCGGCGGTTCCTGCTGACGGGAATGCCGGGGAGCGGGAAGACGGCCCTCGCGGTGCGCGCGGCCAACGAGTGCCTGGAAGCCTTCCCCGACGGGCAGTTGTACGTGAACCTGAGACACCAGGACGGCTCGCCCCGCAGCCCCCGGGACGTACTGGTCGGACTGTTGCGGGCGCTCGGGGAGCCGGTGGGCGCGGCCGAACCGGATCTGGACGAGCTGATCCGGCTGTACCGGACCCGTACGGCCCGGCGCCGGCTGCTCATCCTCCTGGACAACGCGGTCAGCGAACTGCAGCTGTCCGGTCTGCTGCCCGGGGCGCCCGAGCCCGCCGTACTGATCACCAGCCAGACCGCTCTGGGACCGATAGGCGGGCTGCACACCCTGGTGCTGCCCCCGCTGAGCGCAGCGGAGAGCCTGCGGATGCTGGCCACGGCCGTGGATTCGATGCGTATCGAGGCCGAGCCGGAGGCGGCTCGGGAGATCGCCCGGCACTGCGCCGGACTGCCCCTCGCCGTGCGTATCGCCGCGACCCGGCTGGCCGGCCGGCCGCGCTCCTCACTGCGGCGCCTCGCCGACAGGCTGGCTGACCCGCACAGCCGACTCCAGGAGCTTCAGGTGCGAGGACTGTCGGTGCCCCGGAGCCTGGAGATGTCGCTGCGCCGCCTGGGGCACGAGGACCGTGAGCTGCTTCTGCTGCTGTCGGGTCTGGAACGCAGGGTGTTCTCGGCCCGCTCGGCCGCCCGCTGCCTCGGGTTCTCGGCCTCCGAAGTGGAGGAGCGGCTGGAGTCACTGGTCGACGAAGGACTGCTGGCGTTCTCGGACGAGCCGGGTGAGCCGACGTACCAGCTCAACAGTCTGCTGCGGCTGTACGTCGGGACCGGTGGCCACCTCCAGGAACCGGCGGCCTGAAAGCCATGGTGCCGGAGTGCTGGCGGGAGCGTTCGGAAGGGCGTCATCGCGAGGTTCCGGAGGGGACGGGTACCGCGCTGAACCCGCGAGCGGCCGGATCGACGAGCAGGACCGGCCCCCTGCTCTCCGGTTCACGGGCCAGTGCCCCGTATGCGTCGGGGCCGAGCGGGAGGTCGTGCACGAGCCATCGCCGCGGGCCGCGGGAGGCCAGGTGCCGGACGGGAACGGGGCCGGGGAGGTGGGGGGCGACGTTTACGGTCCGCAGGTCCTCGACGACGCCGACGCCGTCGGCCTTGACCACCGCCTCCTTGCGGGTCCACGCGCGGTAATACGCGTCGACACCGGCCGCTGTGTCCCGCGCCTCAGTCAGCCGGCGCAGTTCGGCCGGGGACATGAAGGCGGAGGTGGTGAGCCAGAGGTCGGCGTCCGGCCGCGCCAGTTCCAGGTCCACGCCGATCGGCCGCTCCGCGGTGACCGCGAGCAGCCAGTGCGCGCCCGATCGGGAGAGGTTGAAGTCGAGACCCGTGCGGGGGAAGACCACACATGGCCGTCCGTGGGCGGGGTTCGGGCAGCGCGGGCAGGGCCGACGGCCCAGGCGCAGGCGACGCGGGTCGGTGTCGAGATAGCCGCCGAGGATCTGCCGGAGCGCGGCGTGAGCGTGGGCGTAGCGGGTGCCGACCGGCGCGGGTCGGCGGGCGGCCGTGGCCCGTTCGTCCGAGGAGAGCAGCGCGAAGAGCGCCGGGTCGTCGTGGTCGGGGGACTCGCCCCGCCAGACGTGAACGGCGTCCGTCTCGCGCAGGCTGCGGTACGAGGCGTCGTGCATGAGGGGGCTCCATCATGTTCGGGACGCGGCGGGGCGTCAGTCCGAGGTGGCCATGAGGACGCGGCGGGTTCCGGTGAAGGGGCGGCGGCCGTGGGCGAGAGCCACGTTGTCGAGGAGCAGCAGATCGCCCCGGTTCCACGGGATGTCCGTCGCCGCGGCGGCCCCCGACTCGCAGATCTGGGTCACCTCTTCCCCGGAGATCGGGGAGCCGTCGGCGAACGTGACGTTCCAGGGCACCCGGTCCACCGACAGGACCCGGGACAGGACGTCTCCGGGGCTGCAGCTGGACGGGTGCCAGCGGTGGACCTCGTTGAACCAGACGTCGGTGCCCGTCACCGGGTGCGTGATGACGGCGGGACATGTCCGTGAGACCTGGATGCCGCCGTCGGCCGTCCAGCACCATTCGGTTCCGGTGCCGTCGAGAAAGACCTCGACCTCCTCGCGGCGGGTGGTGGCGAAGGCGTCCCGCCAGCTCACGCCGAGGCCCGAACCGTCGTGAAGGTAGCGGACGTAGCGGACGCCGGGGGAGAACCGTTCGCGCAGGTCGCGGGAGAGGGAGGCCAGCCAGCGCGCGCCGTCCACCACCATGGTGGCGCCGCCGGTGGCGGGGGCGGTGTGGCAGAACAGCGCGATCCGGGCGGGCCAGGCGTGCGTGCAGCTCATCCTGTTGTACGGCCGAACCGCGACGTGGGGCTGCTCCCCCGGGACCGTCCAGACGTCGTCGGTGTTCCGCTCGCGGGTGGCGGGGCGCGGCGCCTGTCCGTACCGGTTGGGCAGTATCCGGTCGAGTACGTCGTCGAGGGTCTCCGAGGTGATGTCGAAGTCCCGGAAGAGAATGGCGCTCTCCTCGGCGAGGAGCCGGCTCAGCACGGCCGGGCCCATGGCGTCCAGGCGTTCGACCAGCTCCTCCGGGCCGCCTGCGCACTCCGGGTCGATGTCCAGAGGCGTCCAGGGCTCCATGATCGCCACACAGGCCTCTCTCGGAAGTCTCGACGGGCGGCCGCGCGGAGCAGCTCCTGGCGGCCTACGACAGGTCACCCATGAAAGGACGGCCCTCTACGGGGTTCCTACGAGGTGGGCCTGTCGCCCGGTCCGGTACTGCCCGGAGCCGGATCGTCTCGCGCCGGGGTGGGATCGGGGTGTAGCTGCCGTGTAGAGGGCGCGGGGAGCGTGAGCCGTCGACGTGACCGTCCGTCCCCTGCCCTGTGAGGTACGCGTGAACTCGACCGCCACCGCCCTCCGCTTCGACCGGAGCCGTTTCCGGGATGTGCTCGGCAGGTTCTGCACGGGGGTGACGATCATCTCCGCCGTCCATGAGGGGCAACCGGTCGGTTTCGCCTGTCAGTCCTTCACCTCGCTCTCCCTGGAACCGCCGCTGGTTTCCGTCGCGGTGGCCAAGACCTCGGCGACCGGGCACCGTATCGAGCGGGCGGGGGCCTTCTGTGCGACGGTGCTGCGCGCGGACCAGGTCGAACTGGGCCGGCGGTTCGGCCGTAGCGGTGCGGACAAGTTCGCCGGGGTGGCCTGGAGTCCGGCCGCGGTGACCGGATCCCCTGGCATCGAGGGGGGCCTGGCCTGGGTGGACTGCCGCGTCGAGAGTGTGCTGCCCGCCGGCGACCACCGGATCGTGGTCGGCCGGGTCGTGGACCTGAGCGCCCCCGAGGACAGTGAGGACTCCGGCCCACTGCTGTTCTACCGGGGCTCCTTCCTCGGCCCGGCCCCGATCCGACGCCGGGAGCTGTGACGAGCGGCACCGGGCGTCTGCCGTCGGCTTGGGCTGGCGGGCCTGGCGGCCTAACCGGGTTTCATGGCACGGGAGTTCGTGGTTTGACGGAGACCGCTCGATCCGGCGGCGGTCATAGTGGTGCGTGCCGCGCCGGCGTTCCCAACCGGAGTGTCATGGAGCGGAGTTCGCAGGGTGAGACGGCGACGGATCGAACCTGCGGGGCGGGTCGCGTCGTGGTTCCCAATCGGGCGGTGTCGTCGCCTGCGAGTTCGGCGGTCGGCCCGGCGACAGCTCGGACCGTCGGGCGTCGCAGCGGGGCTCCCGACTGAACGCGGTCGTGGAGGATTTGGCTGGTCGGCTGGCGGCGGTTCGAGTCAGGTAGGTCACGGCCAGGGCGTGTGCTGCTGCGTTCGTCCAGGCGTTGTCGCGGGCGGGGCAGGTGACTGGTCGGTGAGCGGCTTGAACCGTGGCGGCGTCGGGGTTTCCAACTAGGTCTGTTCGTAGGGGATTTGGGTGGTCAGCCGACGGCGGGTCGATCCGGGTGTGTCGCCGCCGGCCAGGCGTCATCGCTCGCGAGTTCAGCGGTCGGTCGGCGGCAGCTCGGACCGGCGGCTGTCACGGTGAGGCGAGGCGCAGTCTGGAGTCCAACCAGGCGTCGTCGCAGGACACTTCAGCGCTCCGCCAGGCGGCGGCCGGTCGCTCCCCGGCCTGGGCTGTCCGTGGCGGTGGTCGGTGTCGGGCCCAGGGGGCCGCAGGGGTCGGAGTCCGGGATCTCGTCCAGCCAGCCGAGGCGGGCCGCACGCAGTCCTGCCTGGAAACGGCTCTTCGCTCCGAGCCG
The DNA here is from genome assembly GCF_040606575.1 of Streptomyces sp. NPDC005402. Classification (NCBI taxonomy): domain Bacteria; kingdom Bacillati; phylum Actinomycetota; class Actinomycetes; order Kitasatosporales; family Streptomycetaceae; genus Streptomyces; species Streptomyces sp. NPDC005402. The sequence goes on along the minus strand of NZ_JBEXFB010000007.1, from coordinate 308,538 downwards.
CCCCATCAGATCGGCGGTGATACGCCGTCCGGTGCGGACCGACACCCCGAGCTTGCGCGCCACTCCCTCGTCGGTGAAACCCTCTCCGAGCAGGCGCAGGACGGCCTTCTCCTGACCGGTCAGTCCCAGGTCGTCCGTGCTGGTCCGCTGCCGGCGGGCGTTGGTGATGGGCTGGGCCCGTTCCCACACCAGCCGGAAGAGCTCGGACAGGCCCGCGAGTACACCTCTGCCGCGGAAGAGGAGGGCCCCGTCCCCGCTGTTGTCCGGGTCCATGGGCAGGATGGCCGCCTCCTCATCGAAGATGATCATGCGGGAGGGCAGCCAGGCCACGGTCCGGACGTCGTTGCCCAGCTCCACCAGCCAGCGGGCGTGTTCGACGGTGGCGGGGTCGTTGTAGATGCTGTCCAGATAGACGGTGCGCACCGTCACCCCGCGGTTGCGGAGGGACTCGGTGAGCGGACGGCTGGCCTCCCGGTTGTCCGAGGTCTGGTGCCCGCCGGGGGCGAAGGCGACCAGGCTGCGCTCACACCCCTGGGTGAGTTCGCTGATGCGATCGCGAATCCGGTCGAGCCCTTCCAGCTGCTCGATCTCGTTGTGCCGACGGCGGCTGCGCGTGGCTGCGAACTCCTCGGAAAGGCGGGCCACCTCGACCCGGGTCTCGGCTATCTCGCGCTGCCGGGCCAGCAGCGCGGATTCCTGACGGGCCAACAAGGCCTGGAGGGCGACATCCGGGCTGACCGCGTGCACCCTACCGGGAGCCTCCCAGGACGGTCGGATCAGGCCCAGCCGTACGCATTCGTCCAATGCGCTGCGTACGACCTCTGCCGGGCGGCCGGTCAGTGTGGTCAGTTCCTCGACCGGGCGGGATGAATTCAGTAACAAAGCCCGGTAGACCTCTGCGGCTTCCGCACTCAATCCTATGGGCTCAAGCACGCCTACAACCCCCGTCTCAGGAAACCCCCGAAGTCCTTCAACGGCGGCAGAGTAACACGGGGCACACGGAGCAAGATCACCCTTTACCGGAGTTCCGGGTGGGGTGATCTTGCTCGTCGGGCGTCCGAAAGGATCAGCCGACGGAGTCCGCGGGAAGGTTCTGCCAGCCCGGCTCCTGCGGCACCCGCTGCCAGCCCGGCTCACCGAGCAGGTCGGTGACGGTGTCGCCGACCTGCTCCACCGGGGCCTGCCAACCCGGTTCGTCGGCCGATGCGGTGCCCGCGGTCGCCGGGACCAGCGCCAGCGCGAGCACGGCGACGGTGATGGCGGAGACCTTCTGGAGTGCGGACTTCATTTAGGAACTCCAATTTCTTCCGTGTTTGGATTGCCGAACAATTCCCGTATGCTTCGCGTTTACCTCGGTTCAGAGGCGGCATCGCTGGGCACGAGAAGATTCTTGCTTCGTGTATCGCGTCCCACCAGAAGAAAGGCCTGTCAGCCTGCTGCGGTGGCAGCGAACTGACAGCGGCCACGAACGCGGCTCTGCGTGTGTTTGTCGCTACTGCCAGCGAAAACCGAAAGCGGAATCTCCACGTCCCGTCCGGCCGACTCAAGCGGAACTCTGCATTCCCTGTCGCCGCGCCTCGCGTATGGCAGGTTGTGGCCAGGCGATGAGAGCGACGCAATTGCCATAGGAAACCCGTAGGTCGGCGTCCGAGGGTCGTTCCGACCGAAGTTCCGCCCGCTCTTGTGAGGTGTCATCGTGGCGAATCCGTTCGAGAACGACGAGGCGTCGTACTTCGTGCTGGTCAATGACGAGGGCCAGCATTCGCTGTGGCCGGCGTTCGCCGAGGTCCCGGCGGGCTGGCGCACGGTGCACGGAGAGGACACCCGTGCCGCCTGCCTCGCCTACGTCGAGGAGAACTGGACCGACATGCGTCCGCTCAGCCTGGTTCGCGCCATGGAGAGCGACGCGGCCTGATCCGCGCACGGGCAAGGGGCCGAGGTGAGTCACCACCTCGGCCCCTTGCCCGTTGGCCGTGTCTTCGGTGCTGGGGGACACGGCCCGCCGTCAGGCGGCCTGCGGGCGCCGCTCGGCCAGCCGACCCGTCAGGTATTCGGCCAGCTCGCCGACCGTCGGGTAGTCCCATATCGCGGTGGGATCGACGGCTATGCCGAGCTGTTCCTCCACGTCGGCGGCGAACGCCACCACGGCTATGGAGTCGAGGCCGTACTCACCGAGCTGCCGATGGGGGTCCACGGCCTCGTCGAGGTCCGGCAGATACGCGGCGACGCGCTCCACGAGCCAGCTCCGCATCTCGGACGGGGTGGCGGGGTCGAAGCCGTACATGGTCATCAGGATCTCCTCGGAACAGGCGGTAGGGAGAGGGGACTTGAACGCAGCGCACCAGGTGGGTGGGGCGGGGCGCGAGCGACGTCGGACGGTCGCCTCACGCGTACGGGCGGCCGGTGAGGCCGAAGGACAGACTGTGGTCGTCGCGGTCCAGCAGCTCCTCGACCATCGCGTCCTCGACCCCCGGCGGCAGGTCGGCCGGGATGGCCCGGTCCATGCCGGCGAGCCGGGTGAGCGCGGCCTGAAGCCACTCCGGGCGGGCCAGGAAGTCCCCTGCCGGGGCGGTGCGCCGGACGCCCAGGCACGCGGCGGCGGCGAGCGACACCGTGTAGCGGGCGGCCAGTTCGCGCACCGGCACCTCGGCCGTGATCGACAGCTCCCTGGGCCGCAGGGCCGCGCCGGCCTCGCACAGCGCCGCGAAACCCCGTACGTGCTCCTCGACCAGGGGCCGGGCGGCCGGCGGCAGGTCCTCGTCCAGGACGGTGCCGAGCGAGCCGGCCAGCGGGTCCCGGCCGCCCGCGACCAACCGCAACCCGGGCAGGTCCGGCTCGGACAGCTCGGCCTCGGTGGTGAACAGGGCGTCCGGGGCCGGGGCCGGCGCGCGACGGGCCCGGCCGAGCAGACCGGGCAACTGGGGCAGCAGGGCGGACAGGCACGCGGCGCGGGCGATGTGACCGAAGCCGACCGGCCTGACGTCCCGGACGATCTTCTGGAACACGGCGTGCTCCCCGTCGCGGCGGTAGAACTCCGAACCCATCACCGTCGACAGTCGGCGCACCGCGTCCGTGAGCAGTCCGGCGACCAGGTACTTCACCGCGGGCGCGTGGACGCTGCCGGACTCGGGGCACAGGTGCAGGGCGCGGGCCGCGGACCCGGAGAGGGCCTCGCAGATCAACAGGTCCGTGAAGGCCTCGGCCAAGGTGGTGCGCACCATCGGTATGGCGGCGGCCTCCCGGCCGTACAGCCGCCGTCGGCGGGTGTGACGCAGGGTGACGCGCAGCGCGGTGTCCAGCAGGGCGGTGCTCATGGCCGGCAGTGCGAGCCGGGTCACCTGAAAGGCGCGGGAGGCCGTTTCGACGCCGGTGCCCGGTGCGCCGAGCAGCACCCCGTCCGGCACCGGCAGATCGGACACCTCCATACCTCCCAGGCGCACTCCGCGCATGCCGACCGAGCGGAACCTCGGCAGCCTGCGCACCTGTTCGGGGGCGAGCAGGCCGGCGGGCAGGAACAGCTGCGAATGGGCGCGCGGTCCGTCGGCCGGGTCCGTGCGCGCCAGGATCACCAGGGCGTCGGCCCGGTCCAGGTTGGCGATGGACTCCTTGCGGCCGTGCAGGCGCAGTCCGGAGCCGACGCGGCGGGCCGCGAACTCGTTGCCGGCGATGTCATTGCCGTGGGCGAGCTCGTGGAAGGCGCAGGCGATCCGTCCATTGCCGAGCAGCAACTCGGCGGCGATACGGCGCTGTTCGGGCGAGCCGGCGGTCCAGACGTTGACGCTCGCGAGGAGTTGCCCGGCGCGGGCCAAGCCCAGGGCCGGGTCCCGCCGGTGCACCGACCGCATCAGCTCGATCATGTGGTCGATACGGTCGAGGCGGCCGCCGAGCGCGCGCGGGACGAACTCGGCGAGCAGGCCGAACTCGTCCAGTACGGCCTCGGCGGCCGGCGCGGTCTCCTCCCGTTCGTCGGCGGCCACGGTTGCGGCGAAGCCGGCGGGGTTGTCCGCGTCCCAGGGGGAGCCGAGCAGCTTCTCCAAGTGGTCCGCGCGGGTTGCGATGTCGGTCATGCTGCGGGCACCTCCACCGATCCGTCGCGCGCCGGCTCGTCCGGCACGGTGTCGTCGAGCACGCTCACCGGGACCTGAGGCGAGGAACTCAGGAGCCCACCGAGCCGGTCGTAGATCCCTGTGGCCGTGTCGGGCCTGCTGCCGAGGCCCTCGAGGGCCAGGGCGAGGCAGCCGTGCAGCCACAGCCCGTCCTGTCCCCAGAGGCCGTCGTGCAGGTGGGGCCGTGCGCGGTGCAGGGCGAGTGCGGCGGCGCCCGCGAAGCACCACTCGTAGCGTTCGGCGAGCCGCATCGCGGCGGTGCTCGGCGCGCCACCGGTGGGGCGCACGCCCTCGAGGTCGGCGCCCAGGTGCCGGTACGCGCTCAGCAGCGCGCGGGCCAGGGCGGCGGTCTCGGCCGCCGTGCCCGACGTGCCTTCCCGCTCGGCGACTTCGGCCACCAGCGCGGGCAGGGCGTCGAGAACGGAGTCGCGGGGAGCCGCCAGGCGCAGCCGACGGGGGTCGAGGGGGGCGGGGCGGTGCTCCTCGCGCAGCCAGTGCACCGGCGAGTCGGACACCGGGGCGGGGGCCCGGCGCCCGGGCCGCAGCAGGGGCAGGACCGCGGCCAAACCGGCCCGGTTGACCCAGGTGCTGCCGTCGAAGAGTGGGACGACCTGGTGGTCGCGCTCCAGTTTGGCGAAGCCGCCGTAGCCCTCGACCCCGGTGAGGAAGCCGCGGGCGCCGAGCAAGTCGCCGATCAGCTGCAGTTGGCCCTGCACCAGGGTCGGAACGAACGCCTTCGCGACGGCGGAGACCACGCTCAGTTCGTCCGGTACCTCGTGGGCGGCCCGGGCGGCGGTGTGGGCGACGGCCTCGGCGAGGAACTGACGGGCCACGGCCCGGCCGGCCGTGCCGCGCACATGCGGCAGGGCCGCCAGATCGCGCCCGTAGAGCCGCCGTTCACCCAGGAAGCGGCGCAGCAGCCCGAGCGCGTGGTCACCGGCGCCCAAGGAGAGGGAGACACAGACGATCCGGGTCAACTGGAGGGATTTGAGGACGAGTTCCAGTCCACCGCCGACCGTGCCGACCAGAGCGTGGGCGGGGACCCGCGCCTGATGGAACTCCACCCCGCTGATGTCGGCGCCCCGGACGCCGTGGGTGGGCATCTTGGGCAGGGGGCGCACGGTGCCGGCCGCGGTGGCCCTTTTGTCGATGAGGAAGACGGTGAAGCCGCGGGGGCCGCCCTGCGGGTCGGTGCGGGCCAGGACGCACATCAGACGGCCCCGGGTCGCGTTGTTCACCGGCCACTTGCGGCCGCTCAGCTGCCAGCCGGAACCGTTGCGGGTCGCGGTGAGCGAGCCGGCGAGCAGGTCGCTGCCGCCGTCGGGCTCGGTGAGCCCCCAGGCCACCGGCCGGCCCGCGAGGACCTGCCGGGCCAGCAGGCCGGACGGGGCGTCCTCCCCGGCGACCCAGGCGCAGACACCACCGAGGAAGGTCTTGCCGTGGGCCACGGCCACCGTCAGATCGCGGGCGGCGACCCGGCGCAGCAGGCCGAGGAACTCGTCGAGGCGGTCCTGGCGGCCACCGTGCCGGACCGGGACGTAGTACGCGGGCAGCCCCCAGGCGTCGAGTGCGGCACAGGCCTCGGCGGGGAAGGACTCCGCCTCGTCATGGGCGGTCAGCACGGCGGGGTCGAACGGGCCGCCCGGCCGGGCCCACTCGGCGAGCCGCGCCTCCAGGTCGGCCGTACTCATCCGCGCACCCCCGCCCCGACGGCGACGGCCTGCCCGGCCGCCTCGTAGCCGTCGGCCCACAGGGGCTCCAGTTCGCCGTTCGCGTACAGGGCCCGCATGGCGGACCGCTGGACCTTGCCGCTGGTCGTACGGCGGACCGCGCCGCGGCGCAGGAGCAGGACCGAGTCGGCGCGCAGGCCGAACTCGCGGGCCACGGTGGTGCGCATGCTCGCGGCCAGGCGTGCCAGTTCCTCGTCGACAGCGCGGCGGCGGACCTCGTGGATGACCACGAGCCTGCCCTCGGTGTCGTCGACGCCGGTGGGGACGGTGACGACCGAGCCGACGGTGTCGCGCAGTTCCTCGTGCTGGCGTCGCAGCTCGTGCTCGATGTCGTGGGGGTAGATGTTGCGGCCTCGGACGATCATCATCTCCTTGATGCGTCCGGTGACGTAGATCTCGCCGTCCACGAGGGCTCCGAGATCCCCGGTGCGCAGCCAGCCCCCTTCGTCGTCCGGGTCGTTCGCCGGACGGTTGCCGAAAGTGGCCTCCGTCGCCTCGGGGTTGCGCCAGTAGCCGTTCACCACGAGCTCGCCGCGCAGCCAGATCTCGCCGACCGAGCCCTCCGGCAGGGCCCTGCCGGAGGCCGGCTCGACGATGCGGGCCTCGAGGAAGCGCGGCTCGCCGCAGCTGACCAGGGTCCGGCCGGCGCCGTCGGCCACCGGTGCCACCCGGCCCGCCTCCAGTGCGTCGGTGTCGACGGTGAGCACGCGGGGGACACGGCCCGACGTGGTCGAGATCATCAGGGTGGTCTCCGCCATGCCGTAGCAGGGCGTCAGCTGCTCCGGGCGCAGGCCGGACGGGGCGAAGCGCTCCGCGAAGTCCTCCAGGACGCTCGCCTTCACCGGCTCGGAGCCGCTGATGGTCCGGGTCCAGCGGGACAGGTCGAGGTCGGCGATGGAGTCCTCGGGTACGCGCGTCAGGCACAGCTCGTAGGCGAAGTTGGGGGCGGCGGACAGGCCGATGTCGAAGTGGTCGACCAGTTCGAGCCAGGCGCGCGGGCGGCGCAGGAACGCCGCCGGGGTCATCAGGGCGATACCGCGGCCGGCCAGGAGCGGGGTCAGGATGTGCCCCATCAGGCCCATGTCGTGGTAGTTGGGGATCCAGCCGCCGTAGCGCTGGCCTTCGCGGACCGGCAGGTGGGTGTCGATCGCGAGCGCGTTGAGCAGGAGGTTGCGCTGGGTGACCCGGCTGCCCTTGGGGTCGTTGGTGGAGCCCGAGGTGTACTGGAGCAGCGCCAGGTCGTGGGGGGCGGCGGCGTGCGGGGTGAAGGGCTCGGCGAGCGGGGCCGGGTCGACGTCCGGGATGAGCACCGGGACGTCCAGGTCCTCCGTCTCGGTCCAGGTGCGCACGTCGTTCAGCTCGTCGGGGGCGGTGAGCACACAGCTCACCGCGGCGTCCCGGGCGATCCCGCGGACCCGGCGCTGGTCCTGCTTGAAGCGGCCCGGCATCGAGGAGGGCACCGGCACCACACCGGCGTAGAAGCAGCCGAGGATGCCGATGACGAACTCGGCGGAGTTCGGCAGGAGCAGCAGGGCCCGGTCGCCGGGGCGGCAGGAGCGCAGCAACTCCCGGGCGCAGACCCGGGCCGCCCGGTCCAGCTGCTCGTTGGTCAGCCACTGGGCGGTGGCCGGGTCGGAGGGGTCGCGCACGATCGCGACCGCGCGGTGATCGCCGCGGGTGCGCGCGTGCTCGGTGAAGATCTCTACGACGTTCGAGGCGCCGGACAGGTCAGCCATGCTGCGCGTACTCCTGTGGTCGTGGGGTCGGGCCGGGCCCGGGCGGCGCCGGGTCACGAGGCCGGGTGGGCTGGGGAGCGGCGGGGGAGCCAGGGGGTGAGCACGTCGAGGACGGGCTGCTCGTCGGTGAGGTAGAAGTGGCCGCCGGTCAGCACGCGGGTGCCGAAGGCGCCGCCCGCACAGGCCCGCCAGCGGGCCAGGTCCTCGGCGGCGACGTCCGGGTCGCGGCTGCCGCCGAGGGCGAGCAGCGGCGCCCGGACCGGTACCGGCGGGGTGCGCAGATAGCGGGCGACCACGCCGAAGTCGGCGCGGATGGAGGGCAGGACCAGGTCGAGGAGTTCGGGTGCGTCCAGCAGGTCGCCGAAGTCGTCGTTCAGCCGACGCAGCTCCTCGACCAGGGCGGCGTCGTCCAGTTCGTGCCGCTCGTGCTCCTCGCGGTGATGGGGAGCGCGCGAACCGGAGACCGCGAGCAGATCCACGACCTGCCCGTGCCGGCGTTCGAGTTCGAGGGTGACCTCGTAGGCGACGACGGCGCCCATGCTGTGGCCGAACAGGGCCAGCGGTTCGCCGAGAAAGGGCTCCACCGCGTCGGCGACCGGGCCGACCAGGTCGTCCATGGAGGTCGGGACGGGTTCACCCAGCCGGTCCTGGCGGCCGGGGTACTGCACGCCGAGCACCTCGACGTCGGCCGGCAGTCCGGTGGTCCAGGTGCGGTACGCCTGTGCGGTGCCCCCGGCATGCGGGGCGCACACCAGCCGGCACCGCGGCCGCGCCACCGGTCTGAACGTTCTGAGCCACCGTGATCGCGTGTGCAGGTCCGGAACGGTCACTGTCATCGCCTCCCATCGCGCTTGCGCCGCTCAGCACAACCAGAGGGGCTATCGGTGCTCTATACGCGCACACGCGGAAGCGGCCCCGGGAAGACCCGGGGCCGCTGTGAGGTGGGGTGTGTGCCGGTTACACCGCCTGCCTGCGCAGCGTCTTCGCGGTGACCGCGAGTCCGGCGAGGACGGCCGCCACGAGGGTGCCGAGGACGGCGATGGTGAGGGTGCCGGTGCTCAGGTGCAGACTCACGTCGGACGAGGTGGCCTGGGAGAGGCCGGAGGCCATGCCCGCCAGCGGGGGCAGCGTCACCAGGATGCCCAGGGCGGCGCCGACGACGATGACCAGGGACGTCTCGCCGACCGAGACCAGGAGCAGCTGGCCGACGGTGCCGCCGGCGGACTTCATGACCCCGAAGTCGCGGCGCCGGCCGTGGGCGGCCATGGCCATGCTGTTGGCGACGGCGATCACGCTGTAGCCGACGGCGATGACGATCAGCATCATGGCGAGGCTGTCGGTGAGCTTGGCGTCGGTCTGGTAGTCGGCGAGGGCGTACTCGGCGGCGTCGTGCAGGGCGGTGCCGGGGACGGCGCCGGAGGCATTGGCGTCACCGGGGACGAAGATGTCGTCGGTGAGCGCGGCCGGGTCGTGGGCGCGGACCAGGTCGCGGGAGACCACGAAGTCACCGCGGGCCGGGTCGTCGGGCAGGACCGAGCCGACGCGCAGGGTGACGGCGGTGCCGTCGGCGAACCGGACCGGAACCTCCTCGCCCTTGGTCAGGCCCAGCTTCTTGGCGGTGTGCTCGCCGAGGACGGCCTCGCCCGGCTTGCTCCAGCGCGGGTCCCGGCTGCCCAGGACGTCCAGGACGGTGGCGTTCCCGGCCTGCTCGGTGCTCTTGTCGGCCTTGAGGACGAACGCGCGGGTCGGCAGGGCTGCCTTGCCCACCGGGTTGGCGGCGACGACCTCGTCGGTGTTGCCGGGGGTGCCGTCCGGGGTGACGATCGTCTGTCCCGAGACCTTCAGCGCCTCGCCGGCCGGGTAGGCCACCCGCATGGTCTCCACCATGCCGCTGAGCAGCACCGCGAAACCGACGGCGGCGATCACGGGGGCCACGAGGGAGGCGGCACGGCGCGGGTTGGCGACCAGCTCCGCCCGGATCAGGACCGGGCCCGCGGAGCCGCCGCGCTGGAACGGGGCGGTCAGGAACCGGCCGACGGGCCCGATGAACGCGGGGGTCAGCAGAGCGGCCGCGACGATCAGCGTCATGGTGGCGAAGATCGCCATGTTGATGCGGTTGTCGGCGCTGGAGGTGGCGGTGCCGATGGCCAGGAGCACACCGGCCCCGAGGACGGCGAGGCCGGCGATCCAACGGCCGCGTCCCATGCCCTGGTTGGCGGAGCGGCTGTCCAGGAGAGCCTCGATCGGGGCGACCCGGGCGGCCTTGCGGCCGGCGGTCCAGGCACCGATCACGCTGACACCGACACCGATCACGGAGGCCGTGAGCAGCGGCCAGGAGGCGACCGTGACCTCCATGCCCGGCGGCGCCACGTCCAGGTTGTCGAGAATGGAGCGCAGCACCGGGGCGGCGACCACGCCGGCCACGCAGCCGGCGATCGAGCCGAGCAGGCCGACCACCGCGGCCTCACCGATGATCATGCGCTTGACCTGCTGGGGGGCGGCGCCGATGGTGCGCAGCAGACCGATCTCGCGGCGCCGCATCCCGGTCGCCAGGACCAGCATGGAGGCGACCACGAACACCGTGGTGAACAGGCCCAGGAGGGCCATGGCGCTGATGAGCTGGACGCCCAGGAAGCGCTTGTGCTCGATGTACTGCGGCTGCAGTTCGGACCGGCCGTCGCCGGAGACGACGTCGCCGTTGTCGCCGAGGACCTTCTTCGCGGCGGTGACGATCGCGCCGGTGTCGGCCCCCTTGTCGGCGACCAGCGCGATGGCGCCGACACCGGGCTGGTGCTGCGCGGCGAACGCCTCGCTGAAGTAGTAGCCGGGGCCGTCCACGGTACCGACGACGGTGAACTGCTTGCGGCCCTCGGTGAGGTTGACGGTCAGTTGGCCGCCCACGGCCGCGCCCAGGGTGCGGTCCACCACGACCTCGTTTGCGGCGCTCGGCGCGCGGCCGGAGACCAGCTTGTAGGGCGCCATCCGCGCGCTGGACCAGCCGTGCCCGGACTCCAGGGCGCCCTCGTCGGTGACGGGCTTGCCGTCCTTGATCGCCTGGGCGTAGAAGGAGCGGTCCACCACGGCGTCGGCCACACCGGGAACCTTGTCGAGTCCGGCCACCAGCGGCTCGGCCTCGGCCTTGCTCCACGGCATCCGGTCCTCGGGGCTGCCGTCGGCGTCGGCGGCCTTGTGGGGCAGGGCCAGGGCGGTGGTGCCGTCGTAGCGGGGCTGGACCCTGGGCCGGGCGGAGTCGTAGATGACCAGGGTCGTCGAGATCAGGGCGACGCCGACCAGGACGGCGACGAAGGCTCCGAGGAAGCCGGACCAGCGTTCGCGTACGTTCGCGAGGATCAGCATCACGCCTCCAGCCGGGCCATGTGGGTGGCGATCGCGGCGGCGTTGTTGCTGCCGGAGTGACGGTCGAGCGAGATGCGGTCGGCGATCTGCCCGTCCTTGAGGAAGACGACGACATCGGCCACGGACGCCGCGACCGGGTCGTGGGTGACCATCAGGGTGGTCTGACCCTCCTGGTCGACCAGCATCCGCATCATCCGCAGCACCTCGCGGGAGGTGGTGGTGTCCAGGGCGCCGGTGGGCTCGTCCGCGAAGAGGACGTCGGGGCGGGTGACAAGCGCCCTGGCGAGGGCGACGCGCTGCTGCTGACCGCCGGAGAGCTCACTGGGACGGTGCCCGGCGCGCTCGGCGAGACCGACCGCGGCGAGCGCGTTCGCGACCTGCTCGCGGCTGACCTTGCGGCCGGCGAACCGGGACGGCAGCTCGACGTTCTGCGCCGCCGTCAGGGACTCCACCAGGTTGAAGGCCTGGAAGACGAATCCGATGTGGTCGCGGCGGAGCTGGGTGCGCTGCTTCTCGTTCTGTTTCCCGATGTCCACGCCGGCCAGGACGATCCGGCCGTCGGTCGGCTGCTCAAGGCCGGCCGCGCACTGCAGCAGGGTCGACTTCCCGGAACCGGAAGGGCCCATGATGGCGGTGAAGGTGCCGCGCGGGAAGCCGATGGAGACCCCGTCCAGCGCGGTCACCTGACGACCGCCGGCGCCGTGGACCTTGCGTACACCGTGAAGTTCGACCGTGTCCTGTACCGGGGTTTGCCTCGTTGTCGTCATGCGTCGATTCCACTGCACGGGGGGTGGCCGGGGCACTGATCCGCCCTCTACTCCTCAGGTAGAGACAGCTCTACCTTTGCCGGCCGCGAGCGGTTGCCTCGGGGTTTGCAGCCCCAAATCCCTTTCCCCACAGTTACGTTGATCGCATGCAACCCACAACAGCCTGGCAGGCCATGGCTCAGCGTCCCCTGAGCTTCTTGACCTCGAGCTGGCCCTGGCGGTCGCTGGCCTATCTGAGCGGAGGCGTCGTGGTCGGCGCCGCGGCGGTGCTGGTCTTCACCCTGGGCCTGGCCGCGGGGCTCGCCCTGCTGGTCGTGCTGATCGGCGTCGCGCCTCTCGTCGGCATGGTGCTGGTGTCCACGCTGGTGGCCCGGGTGGAGCGCCGCCGACTGCGCCTGGTGGACCTGGACCACCTGTCCGACCCGCACCGGGCCCCGGACGGCCCTGGCCTGCGCGCCTGGACGTCCACCAGGCTCAAGGAGCAGGTGACATGGCGGGAGTTGATGTTCACGCTGCTGTCGGCGGCGGCCCTGTGGTGGATGGACCTGATGGTCCTCGCGTTCTCCTTCGGCATCCCCGCCACCACCTTCGCCTCGACCGGCCGCGAAACCTGGCCATGGACGGTGTTCGGGGCGATCGTGCTGCTCGCCTCGCCGTACACCGTGACGTCCTGGGCGGGGGCGCGGGCCGCCATGGCCCGCACCTTCCTCGCGCCGCGCGACAAGGAGCTCGGGGAGGAACTGCGCGAGGTACGCGCCTCGCAGTCGCGGCTGCTCGACGCCTTCGACGCCGAGCGGGTGCGCATCGAGCGCGACCTGCACGACGGGGCGCAGCAGCGGCTCGTCTCGCTCGGGATGACCCTCGGACTGATGCGCCTGGAGGTCCCGGAGGGCTCCACGCAGGCCGAGCTGCTGACCCAGGCCGAGGCCCAGCTGTCCACCGCCCACCAGGAGTTGCGGGCACTGATCCGAGGACTCAACCCGCCCGTCCTCGCCGACCACGGACTGGTCGCGGCGATCGAGGACTACGCCGGCCGGTTCCCGATCCCGGTGACGGTGGATCTGCGACTGCCCGAACGGCTGCCCAGAAAGCTGGAGACGACCATGTACTACCTGATCAACGAGGCCATGACGAACATCGCCAAACACAGCGGAGCCACAAGCGCCCAGGTACGCGGGCGATACCATTCCGATCTGTTGATCCTCGACATCACGGACGACGGTCACGGTGGGGTCGACCCCGAAGCGGGCAGCGGAGTGACCGGGCTCGCGGACCGAGTCACGGCGCTCGACGGCCGGATGCGGGTGTCGAGTCCGGCCGGGGGTCCGACCCTGCTGCATGTGGAGGTGCCGTGTCGCTTCGCCTGATCGTGGCCGAGGACGCCGTCCTGTTGCGCGAAGGGCTGGTCGGGCTGCTGCAACGGGTCGGCCACGAGGTGGTGGCGGCCGTCGGGGACGCGGACGCCCTGGTGGCGGCGGTACGCGCCGACCGGCCGGACCTGATCGTCACCGACGTACGCATGCCGCCGTCGCTCAGCGACGACGGGCTGCGCTCGGCGGTCGCCCTGCGCGAGGAGTTCTCGGGCCTGCCCGTGCTCGTCCTCAGCCAGTACGTCGAGCGCTCCTACGCGCTGCGCCTGCTCGACTCGGGCGGCGGGGCCGGGGTGGGCTACCTGCTCAAGGAACGGGTGAGCGCGGTCGTGGACTTCGTGTCCGCGATCGAGCGGGTGGCCGCCGGCGGCACCGTGGTGGATCCGGAGGTGATCACTCAGCTGGTGCGGCTGCGCCAGGACCCGCTGGAGCGGCTGAGCCCACGGGAGCGCGAGGTGCTCGCGCTGATCGCGGAGGGGCGCACCAACGCCAGTCTCGCCAAGCATCTGTTCATCACCGAGGCCGCCGTGAACAAGCACATCGGCAACATCTTCAACAAGCTGGACCTGCCGGTGGACACCGAGGGCCACCGCCGGGTCCTCGCGGTCCTCGCCTTCCTGCGGGCATGACGGCGCGGCCTCGTCCTCCCGGGGCTGCGGGGAGGACGAGGCCGCGGTCCGCGGCGCGCGACAGTCAGTCGGACATGGCGACCAGGATGCGGCGGGTGCCCTCGAAGGGGCGGCGGCCGTGCCCGGTCAGCACGTTGTCGATCACCAGCACGTCACCGAACCGCCAGTCCACGTCCACGGCCAGCTCCAGACCCCGGTCGCGGATCTGGGTGATGTACCCGTCCGGTATGGGCGTGCCGTCGGCGAACGTGACGTACTGCGGGAACTCCTCGGGCGCGAGGATGTCGTACAGCTCCTTGGAGGTCTCGTCGCCGAGCCCCGCCGGGTGCCACTGATCGGCCTGGTTGAACCAGACCTCGGCACCCGTCACCGGGTGCGTGGTGGTCGCCCGGCGGTGCTGCACCACACGGATGCCGTCCGGGCCCCACTCCCACTCGGCCTCGGAGGCCGTCAGGAACCGCTCCACCTCGGCGCGGTCGTCGGTCTCGAAGGTGTCCTGCCAGCTCTTGCCGAGCCCGTAGCCGTCGTGCAGGTTCTGCACGTAGCGGATCCCGCCGGCGAAGGCCTCGCGGACCTCGGCGTCGAGGGACCGGAGCCACGACTCGCCGTCCACGACCGGGGTGGCGCCTCCCGACTCGGCGGCCTTCTCGCAGTAGAAGGCGAGCCGGGCCGGCCACTTGCGGGCGTAGTTCAGCTCGTTGTGCATGGAGATGGTGAAGCGCTGCGGGTACTCGGTGGAGGTGTAGAGGTTGCCCCGCACCCGTGTGCGGGGGGAGTTGCCGTGCACGTAGGGCAGCCGGTTGGGCAGCAGCCGGTCGAGGACGGGCTCGATCGAGTCGGGCGTGACCCCGAACCCGCGGAAGACGAGCGCCTTGTGCTCCGTCAGCAGCTCGGTGAGACGGTCGGCGCCGAGTTCGGTGAGGTGTGCGGCCAGATCCCGGTCCTCGGTTTCGGCGCCGGTGATCTCGTGCGGGGCCCAGGTCCGGCCCGCACTCAGGGTGGTGCTCATGACGTCTCCTGTCTCATCGGGAGATGATCTCGTTCAGCTTGCCGAGCTTGTCGATGCCGTCGAGCACGGCCCGGGACTCCACTCCGAAGTCCACGAGGCAGCCGATCTCGTCGACACCCAGAGCCCGTATGTGCGGAAGCAGTTCGGCGGCCCGCTCGACGCTGCCGAAGAGCCCGCCGGTCTCGAAGTAGCGGTCGAACGCGCGGGCCGCGAGGTAGTCCATGTCGTCCGCGTTGAGCTCGGACAGGTCCATGTCCTTGCCGGTGAACGACTTCGCGGTGAGGTTGGCGGAGCTCTTCAGGTAGTTCGTGAAGGGCCCGCGCACCTGCTCGCGGACCTGGTCGAGATCGTCGCCGAGCAGGGTGTGCAGCATCAGCACGACATGGCCGGACCAGCCGTCGTGCTCCTCGGCGGCCACCCGTCGGTATTCGGCGATCTTGCCGGCCACCTCCTCCAGGGACTGGCCCAGCAGGTGGGTGAGGATGCCGGCGCGCATCAGGGCGGCGGCCCGGAAGGTGTCCACACCGCCGGCCGACGTGAGCCAGACCGGCAACTCGGGCTGTACGGCGGGCGGGTAGGCACGGATGCCGACGGGCCGCCCGAGACCGTCGGTGGTGGCGAGGGCCTCACCGCGCCACAGTCGGCGGACCTCCTCGGCGGTGTCACGGACCAGGGTGCGCCGGTCGGCGTGGTTCTCCGGGCGCAGGGCGAAGTCCACGGTGTTCCAGCCGGAGGCGAAGGCGACACCGGCGCGGCCGCCCGAGAGATTGTCCACCACCGACCACTCCTCGGCGATCCTCGCCGGATGGTGCAGCGGGGCGACGACACTTCCGGCCCGGATGCCCACCCGCTGGGTGCACATGGCCACGGCGGCGCCGAGTACGGCCGGGTTCGGGTAGGCCCCGCCGAAGGGATCGAAGTGCCGCTCCGGGGTCCATACGGCGGCGAGCCCCGACCGGTCGGCGAGCTTCGCCCCCTCGATCAGCAGCTCGTACCGGCCGGCTTGTCCGGGCGCGGTGGAGTCGTGCGCGAAATAGAACAGGCTCAGGTCCATGGACGGTCCTTCGGGTGGTCCGGATGGGGGTCCGCTTGGGCGGGGCGGGTGGGGTTGTTTGGTCGGGCGCGGGTGGTTGGGGGGCGGTTTGGTCGGGTGCGAGTGCTTGAGGGGCCTGGCAGGTCAGCTGTGGCTGGTCGGGTGGTCGGGTGGTCGGTGGTCGGGTGGGCTTGTGGGTGCCGGGGGGTCGGGTCGTCCGCCGGGGGGCGACGGTCGGGCAGGGCTGTGATCAGGTGAGGCCGGTCGTCCAGTCCGTCGGCCGGAAGGTGGGCCGGCCGGTCAGTCGGTCGGGCGGGGCGTCGGTCGGGAAGCGATCGGGCAAGGCCTGGCGCAGGGCCAAGGCAGAGCGAGCGGATGCGGATGGGTAGGTGGCTGGATGGTCCGGCTGGGGTCCGGAGTGGGCAGGGGAGGTGGCTGGGTGATCCGACCGGTCCGGGAGGGGGCGGCTGGTGTCCGACTGGTCTCGGAGGGGCGGGGGCGAGGGGGCAGACGGTCGGGTGTCCGAGTGGTTCGGAGGGGCAGGCGGCGAGGGGTCAGGTGGTCGGGTGTCCGAGCGGTTAAGGGGGAAGTGGGCGAGGGATCACATGGTCGGTGAGGGCTCGGGGTGGGGGTGGCCGATGTCCGACTGGTCTCGTCGGGGCAGGCGGCGAGGGGTCAGGTGGTCGGGTGTCCGAGTGGTTCGGGGGGAAGTGGGCGAGGGATCACATGGTCGGTGAGGGCTCGGGGTGGGGGTGGCCGATGTCCGACTGGTCTCGTCGGGGCAGGGAGCGAGGGGTCAGGTGGGCGGGTGTCCGACGGGTTCGTAGGGGCGGGGGCGAGAGGGCACGTCGGCGGGTGTCGAGCGGGTCGTAGGGGCAGGGGCGAGGAATCACGTCGGGGAGGGCTCGGGGTGGGTCGCGGCCGGGATGCGGGCCTTGCGGACGGCCGGGATCAGTGCGGCCGTCAGCGCGGTCAGGGCCATCAGGCCGGCGGCTACCAGGAGGGAGAGCAGGCCGCCGTAGGCGTGCAGGAGTTTTCCGGCGGCGAAGGCGCCCGCGGTGGTGCCGAGGGCGACCACCAGGCCGGACAGGGCCGCGACCCGGCCCTGCAACTCCTGGGGCGTGATCGTCACTTGGTAGACCGCGGTGGCCACCCCGAAGACCGCTCCGATGACGTTCATCACGGCGAACAGCACACCGAGCTGTACCGGCCCGGTGGCCCAGGCCATGGCGTTCATCAGGGCGGCCCACACGGTCAGCCCGCCGATCAGGAGGACGGGCAGCGCGAGCCGCGCCATGAACCAGCGTCCGGTGAGTGCTCCGAGCAGACCACCGCAGCCGCTGATCCCCAGCACCAGGCCCAAGGTGGCCTCCGGCAGCCCCTGTTCCTTGACCAGCACCACGACCAGACCCTGCATCACCACCTGGAGCAGGGCCGTGGCCACGGTGACCACCGGCAGCATCGCGCGCAGCGCCCGCTGTCCCCGCAGCCAGCGCAGGGCGTCGGCCAGGTCCCGGTGGATCGCACGGCGGTGCACCGCCGTCTCGGTCCTCAGGTCGGCCCGGATGAACCGCAGGTTGATCGCCGCGACCAGCGCCCCCAGCGTGGCGGCGAGGAAAGGGCTCCAGCGCGTCCAGGTGAACAGCACGGTGCCGGCCGGCCCGCCGAGCAGACCCGCGACCCGCCCGCGGGCCTCGTTCTGGGAGAGCGCGGAGGGCAGCTGCCGCGCCGGGACGACCGTGCGCACGGTGGCCCGCTCGGCGAGCGAGGAGACGATGGCGAGCGACACCTCGGTGGCGATCAGCGCCAGGAGCAGCCCCATGCCGAGCGCCCCGAGGGCCAGGGTGACCCCCACCGCGCCCAGCACCAGGATCCGGCCGACCGCGCACCAGCGCATCACCGCACGCCGGTCCCAGCGGTCGACCAGAACCCCGGCCGGCAACTGGACGACGGCCTGCGGCAGTACGGCCGCGGCCGACGCCAGGCCGACCGCCTCGGCCGAACCGCCGGAGATCTGGAGCGCGAGCAGCGGATAGCAGACGCCGCTCATCCGGGAGCCGAAGAACTGAAGCCAGTTGCCGGTCCACAACAGGAGGAAGTCGCGGTTGCGACGCAAGGGGAGCGCCGCAACCGCCGTCTCGTCGACCACCGTCATGCGTCGAGCCTGCGCGCCGGGTCTACGGAGTTTCTACGGACCCGGGCCGCGCCGTCGAGCGCCGCGAGGCGGTCCGCGAGCAGCCGGCCGACGTGCGCGATCGGTCCGGGCCGGGTCATCAGGCCCTCGTGGTCCGAGTCCACGTCGTGGTTGACGATGTCTCCCGCGACATGGTCCTGCCAGGCCCGGTGACCCAGCTCGCGGGCGAGCGCCCCCTGATCGCGTCGGGCGGTGACGAACAGCATGTCGCCGCCGAAGCGGCCCGGGGTGTGGGACCACATGAGCCGGGTGTTGTTCACGTAGACGTCCTTCATGGCGAGGATCTCGTGCTCCTCGAACCGGGCCATCACCTTGTTCTCGCGCGCCAGGAAGGCCCGGTAGCGCTCGATCGGGAAGGTCTCCGCGGTGAGCTCGGACTCCTGGAAGTCGAAGCCGATCGCCCGCAGGTTGCGCGCGACGATCACGGCCTCGGAGGGCGGCTCGGTGCCGGCCGCGTCGGCCACCGGGTAGGCGTCGAGCACGGCGAGGAGTTCCACCCGCTCGCCGCGGCGCTCCAGCTCGGTCGCGATCGCGTGGGCGACGGTCCCGCCGACCGACCAGCCGAGCAGCCGGTAGGGGCCCTCGGGGGCCACCGCGCGGATCTGGTCGGCGTAGTCGGCGGCCATCTCCTCGATCGAGGCGGGCAGCGGCCCGGCACCGTCGGTGCCGCGCGCCTGGAGCCCGTACACCGGGTGGTCGGGGCCCAGGTGGGCGAGGAGGCCGAGGTAGCACCAGCTGAGGCCGGCGGCCGGGTGCACGCAGAACAGCGGGGGACGGTCCCCGGTGGCCCGCAGCGGCACCAGCACCCCGTGCCCGTCGCGGTCGCCGTCCGGCTCCAGGTCGTGCAGCAGCTCGGCCGGGGTGGGCGCCGGGAAGAGCCGGCGCAGCGGCACGTCGACGCCGAACACCGCACCAACGCGGCTGACGAGCCGTGTCGCGAGGAGGGAGTGCCCGCCGTTCTCGAAGAAGTTGTCGTCGAGCCCGAAGCCCGCGAGGCCGAGGACCTCGGCGAACAGGGAGCACATCAGCTCCTCGCGCGGGGTGGTCGGTGCCCGGCCGGCAGCGCGCGAGCCGAAGTCGGGCACGGGCAGCGCGGCGCGGTCGACCTTGCCGTTCGGGGTGAGCGGCAGGGCGTCCAGGACGACAACGGCCGCGGGCACCATATGGGCCGGGAGAGTCTCCTTGAGCCGGTCACGCAGTACAGGGCCGAGTCCGGTGTCGTCCCGACGGCGGGCCGGGTCGTTGGCGCGCGGCCGGGGATCGGGCGCAGGAGCGGGCCGGTAGACCCCGGCGAGGGCCAGGTCCACCGGGCCGTCGCCGACCACGAACAGCACGTCGAGCGCGCCGTCCCCGGCGTCGGAGGCCGCCCAGGTGACGGCCACCCGGTGGCCGGTGCGCTCGGCGAGGGCGTACAGGTCCTCGGGGTCCACGGCCCAGGCGGGCGGCGCGTCCTCGTCGTCCTCGTCGAACAGGCCCCGCACGGCTGCCACTTCGGCGGACAACCGCAGGTTGGGGATGCCCGTGACCCGCAGCGCCGGGCGGCCCGCGGACAGCTCCGCGGCCAGCTCGTCGAGGCCGTTCAGCTGCTCCCCCCAGGCCAGGGCCGGGGCGTCGGGAGCGGTGCGGTCCAGGGCCGTACCGGTGCGCAGCACCACGTCGTAGCGGTGCCGGGTGAGTTCGTTGTGGTGCAGGCCGCGCCGGATGCGGAGGTCGACCCCGGTCACGCCGGCGAGGTCGGTGAACCACTCGGGCGCCAGCAGCAGTTCCTTCTCGCGCACCACGGCCCGCTCGACCCCGGCACGCAGCCGGTCCCGCTCGGCACCCTGAGGCTCGGAGTCCCGCCCGGTGAGGGCGACCGCCCCGCGCAGGGTGCGCAGGGTGCGCAGATTGCGGACGTCGCCGATGAAGACGGTGCCGCCGGGGGCCAGCAGCTCCCGCACCTTGTCCAGGACCTCGGCGAGGTAGTCGGCGCTGGGGAAGTACTGGACCACCGAGTTGAGCACGATGGTGTCGAAGACGCCCCGCGGCAGCCCGTCGGTGTCGTGCGCGGGCTGGGTGGTCAGCGTGACCCGGCCGGCCAGCTCGGGCCGCTCGGCGACCTGGGCGCGCAGCCGCTCGACGACGGAGCCGGACAGGTCGGTGCCCCAGTAGCTCTCGCAGTGCGGAGCCACATGGGCGAGGATCAGTCCGGTGCCCGCGCCGATCTCCAGGACCCGGCGCGGCCGGTCGGCGAGGATGCGCTCGACGGTGCCGGCCCGCCACTCGCGCATCTGCGCCGTCGGGATCGGGTCCCCGGTGTAGGTGCTGCGCCAGATGCCGAAGTCCTCGCCGAAGGTGTCGGAGCCGGGCTCGCCGTAGAGGGCGTCGTAGGCGGCCTCCCACTCGCGGACCTGGCTCTCCTCCCGCTCGGTGTCCCGGCTGCCGTCGCCCCGGTCCGGTACGGCGTACGCCACCAGCCGCTTGTCGCCGGGGGTGTCCTCGCGGGCGACGACCACCGCCTGGGCTATCTCCTCCTGGACGGTCAACGCGGCCTCGATCTCGCCGAGTTCGATGCGGAAGCCGCGCACCTTGACCTGGTGGTCGGTGCGGCCGATGTACTCCAGGTCGCCGTCCGCGCTCCAGCGGACCAGGTCGCCGGTGCGGTACATCCGGCTGCCGGCCGGCCCGAAGGGGTCGGCGGTGAACCGCTCGGCGGACAGTCCGGGCCGGTTCAGATAGCCCCGGGCCACCCCGGTGCCGGCGATGTACAGCTCGCCGGCCTCGCCGGGGGCCACCGGGCGCAGTCCGGCGTCCAGGACGTAGACCCGGGTGTTGTCCAACGGCCGTCCGATGGGCGGCCGTTCGCAGGTGGCGTCGTCGAGCCGGGCGGCTGTGGACCAGATGGTGGTCTCGGTCGGGCCGTACACGTTGGTGAGGGAGCCGCCCAGGTCGTGCAGGGCGCGGCCGAGCGCTCCGGGCAGCGCCTCGCCGCCGACGAGCTTCACGAGGCCGCGCAGAACCTCGGGCCGGGTGGCGACCAGGCCCTGCCACGCGGTCGGGGTGGCCTGCAGGACGGTGGCCCCGGACCGTTCGACGAGCCGGGCCAGGGCCACCGGGTCCTTGACGGTCTCGCGGGCGGCGAGCACCAGGCGGGCGCCGTGCGCGAGCGGCGTCCACAGCTCCAGGTTGGAGATGTCGAAGCCGATGGTGGTGACGGCCAGCAGCCGGTCGTCCGCGGTCAGCCGGAGGTGGCCCTGCATCGCGTTCAGCAGGTTGAGCAGGTTCTCGTGGCCCACGACCACGCCCTTGGGCCGGCCCGTGGAACCCGAGGTGTAGATGACGTACGCCGGGTGGTCGGGCTGGGGGGCCGCGATCCGGCGGACCCGCTCCACCTCGGCGTCGGTGACGGCGTCGAGGGCGTGCGCGGTCGCCGGGTCGTCCAGGACCAGGCGCGGGACCTCGGGGGCGGTGTCCCCGGGGAGCGCGGCGGCGGTCTCGCGGTCGGTCAGCAGCAGGGCCGGGGTGGCGTCGGCCAGCATGTAGGCGACGCGGTCGGCCGGGTACTCCGGGTCGACCGGCACGTACGCGGCACCCGCCTTGAGGACGGCGAGCAGGGCGACGACCATCGTCGCGGTCCGGGGCAGAGCCACGGCCACCAGGTCCTCGGCGCCGACGCCGCGGGCGGCGAGGCAGTGGGCGAGCCGGTCGGAGCGCAGGTCCAGCTCACGGTAGTCGAGGGTGAGGTCCTCGAAGTCGAGGGCGGGGGCGTGCGGGGTACGGGCGGCCTGCGCCCTGAACAGGGCGGGCAGGTGGTCGGCGGGCAGTGCGCGGGCGGTGTCGTTCCAGCTGACGAGCAGTCGGCCGCGGTCGCTCTCGGGCAGGGTGTCGAGGGCGCCAACCGGGGCGTCGGGGCGGGCCGCCGCGGCCGTGAGGACGGCGACGAGACGGTCCGCGAGGCCGCGGGCGGTCTCCCGGTCGAACAGGTCGGCGGCGTATTCGAGGACGCCGGCGATCCCGCCCGGTGTGCCGTCCGCGGTGTGCCGCTCGCCGAGCCGGAACATCAGGTCGAAGCGGGCGACGCCGGTGCCGACGTGCTGCCCGGAGGCGGCCACGTCCGGCAGCGGCCCGGCGGGACCGGGGTCCGTGGTGTCGCGGGCGGCGACGTTGTCGAAGGTCAGCATGGTCTGGAACAGCGGGTGGCGGGCCATCGAGCGGACCGGGTTGAGCGTGTCCACGAGCCGTTCGAAGGGCACGTCCTGGTGGGCGTAGGCCGTCAGATCGGTCTCCCGGACCCGGGCCACGAGAGCCGTGAACGGCTCGTCGGCCACCACCTCGGTACGCAGGACGAGGGTGTTGGCGAAGAACCCGACCAGGTCCTCCAGGGCCTCGTCGGTGCGGCCCGCGATCGGGGTGCCGATCGGGATGTCGCCGGCCCCGCTCAACTTGGACAGCAGAGCGGCCAGGGCGGCCTGAACCACCATGAAGAGGCTGGCGTGGTTGTCCCGGGCCAGGCCGGTCAGCAGCGCGTGCGTCTCGGCCGGGATCTCCACGTCGAGCAGGTCGCCGCGGTAGGAGGAGACGGCCGGGCGCGGCCGGTCGGTGGGCAGGTCCAGCTCTTCGGGCAGACCGGCCAGCGCCTCCCGCCAGTGGGCGAGTTGCCGGGCGGCGAGACTGTCCGGGTCGTCCTCGGAGCCGAGCAGCTCGCGCTGCCACAGGGTGTAGTCGGCGTACTGCACCGGCAGCGGTGACCAGCCGGGTGCCTCGCCCCGGCAGCGGGCGGCGTAGGCGGCCGTGAGGTCGCGGACGAGCAGCGGCATCGACCAGCCGTCGGTGGCGATGTGGTGAACCAGGAGCAGCAGCACGTGCTCGTGGGGGCCGACGGAGAACAGCGTGGCCCGCAGCGGCGGTTCGGCGCCGATGTCGAAGGCGTACCGCGCCTCCTCGTCCAGGCCCGTGGCCAGCTCCTCCTCGGTGGTGTCGCGCACCGTCAGGCCGGGGCGGGCGCGTTCAGGGTCGAGGACGGTCTGGTACGGGCCTTCGGCGTCCTCCGCGAAAACGGTGCGCAGGCTCTCGTGGCGGGCGACGAGGTCGGCCACGGCGGCGGCGAGGGCGTTGCGGTCCACCGCACCGGAGAGTCTGAGCGCGGTCGGCACGTTGTAGGTGTGGCTGCGGCCCTCGAACCGGCCGAGGAACCACAGGCGCTGCTGGGCGGAGGAGAGCGGCACACGCTCGGGCCGTGCGCCCGCGAGCAGCGGGGGGCGGGCGGGGCCGCCGGAGCCGAGGGCGGCGGCGAGTCCGGCGACGGTCGGCGTCTCGAAGAACTGGCGGATGGTCAGTTCTTCGCCGAGCGTGGCGCGGATGCGGCCGGCGAGCCGGGTGGCGAGCAGCGAGTGCCCGCCGAGGGCGAAGAAATCGTCGTCCAGGAACACCCGTGGCACGCCGAGGACTTCGGCGAACAGCCCGCACAGGATCTCCTCCTGCGGGGTCCGCGGGGCCCGGCCGGTCTGGGCCGGGCCGTACTCGGGCGCGGGCAGGGCGGCTCGGTCCAGCTTGCCGTTGGGGTTCAGCGGCAGGCCGTCCAGAACGACGAACGCGGAGGGCACCATGTGCTCGGGCAGGGCGGCGGCCGCGTGGGCGCGCAGCCGGGCCCGGTCCACGGCGCGTCCGGCGCCCGGGACGACATAGGCCACCAGGCGCTTGTCGCCGGGCCGGTCCTCGCGGACGAGAACGGCGGCGCGGGCGACGTCCGCATGGCCGAGGACGACGGCCTCGATCTCACCGAGCTCGATCCGGAAGCCGCGCACCTTGACCTGGAAGTCGGTACGGCCGAGGTAGTCGAGGTCGCCGTCGGGGCTCCAGCGGACCAGGTCGCCGGTGCGGTACATGCGGGTACCCGCCGGGCCGAGCGGGTCGGCGACGAACCGCTCCGCCGTGAGGCCGGGGCGGCGGTGGTAGCCGCGCGCCAGGCCGGGGCCGGCGATGTACAGCTCGCCCGCGACACCGACCGGGACCGGCTGAAGGGCCGCGTCCAGGACGTAGAGGCGGGTGTTGCGCAGGGGGGCGCCGATCGGGGGTACGCCGGTGATCTCGTCCCGGGTGTACCAGGCCGCGGCGTAGACGGTGGCCTCGGTCGGGCCGTAGATGTTGGCGAAGCGTTCGGCGCCGACGGCGCGTACGACGTCGTTGGCGTCGCGGGCGGAGACGGCCTCGCCCGCGAGCACCACCTCGCGGGCGGCGACCAGCGGGCCGCCGTCGCCGACGAGCTGGGCCATGGCCGAGGGCACCCCGCTGATCAGGGACACCGAGCGGCCGGCGTGGGCGCTGTCGCCGAGTTCCAGGACGTCCCGCATCACCTCGACTGCGCCGCCGCTCAACAGGGGGCCGAACATCTCGAAGACGGAGACGTCGAAGTTGAGCGAGGTGGAGGCCACCACATGGGCCATGCCCTCGGCGCCGAACTCGCCCACCGCCCAGGCCGCCAGGTCGGCGACGTTCTCGTGCGGCACCACGACGCCCTTGGGCAGACCGGTGGAGCCGGAGGTGTAGATCGCGTAGGCGGCGTGCCCGGGCCGCAGGGGCCTGACGCGCTCCGCGTCGGTCACGTCGTCGGCGGGCAGCGCCCCGAGGGCGGCCGCGGTGGCCGGTGCGTCGAGGACGATCCGCTCGCCGCCCTCGTCGGGCAGCCGTCCGAGCACCTCCCCGGTGGTGATCAGCAGTCCGGGGCTCGCGTCCCGCAGCAGGTGCGCGATGCGGTCGGCCGGGTAACCGGGGTCGATCGGCACGTACGCCGCACCGGCCTTGAGAACGCCGAGCACCGCCACCAGGGTGAGTTCGGTGCGGGGCAGGGCGATGCCCACGAAGCGGTCCGGCCCGGCGCCGCGCCCGATCAAAAGCCGCGCCAACTGGTTGGCGCGAGCGTCGAGTTCGGCGTACGACAGCGTCCGGTCACCATGGCGTACGGCGAGCGCGTCGGGGGTGCGGGCGGCCTGCGCGGCGAAGAGGGCGGGCAGGGTCGCGCGGGGCACCTCGTGCGCGGTGTCGAGCCAGTCGCCGAGGATGCGGCGGCGCTCGTCGTCCTCCAGAATCCCGATGCGGCTCAGGGGCAGTCCGGGGTTCTCGGCGAGGGCGTCGAGCAGCAGGGTCAGCCGGCGTACGAGGGTCTCGGCGGTGGCCCGGTCGAACAAGTCCTCGTTGTATTCGAGGTGCCCGGTGATCCCGGCGGGTGTGCCGTCCTCGGCGCGGCTGTCCGCGACGGCGAGCAGCAGGTCGAACTGGGCGACCCCGGTGCCGACCCGGTCGCCGGAGACGGTCAGTCCGGGCAGGCGACCCTCGCCGAGCGTCGCCTTCTGATCGACGTTGTTGAAGGCGAGCATGGCCTGGAACAGTGGGTGGCGGCCCATCGCCCGCGGCGGGTTGAGTACCTCCACGAGCCGCTCGAAGGGCACGTCCTGGTGGGCGTACGCCGCGAGGTCGGTCTGCCGGGCGCGGGCCACCAGGTCGGTGAAGGCCGGATCGCCCGAGACGTCGGTGCGCAGCACGAGGGTGTTGACGAAGAAGCCGACCAGGTCTTCGAGCGATTCGTCGGTGCGGCCGGCTATCGGGGTGCCGATCGGGATGTCGGTGGAGCCGCTGAGCTTGGACAGGAGGGCGGACAGGCCGGCCTGGACGACCATGAAGAGACTGGCCCGGTTCTCCCGGGCGAGGTGTTCCAGGCGCTGGTGCAGAACGGCCGGCACGGTGACCGGCACGGTGCCGCCGCGGTAGCTGCTCCGGGCCGGGCGCGGCCGGTCGGTGGGCAGCGGCAGTTCCTCCGGAAGGTCCCGCAACGCCTCGCTCCAGTGCGCGAGTTGGCGGCTGACCAGGCTGTCGGGGTCGTCCTCGGAGCCGAGCACCTCGTGCTGCCAGAGGGTGTAGTCGGCGTACTGCACCGGCAGCGGCGACCAGGCGGGCGCCTCGCCGGCGCAGCGGGCGGCGTAGGCGGTGGTGAGGTCGCGGACCAGGACCGGCGTGGACCAGCCGCCGTCGCTCGCGATGTGATGGACGAGCAGCATCAGGACGTGCTCGTCGGGGCCGAGCTCGAACAGGTGGGTGCGCAGCGGCGGTTCGGCCGCCAGGTCGAAGCCCTGGCGGGCGGCCCGGCGCAGTTCGTCGGCGAGGCCCGCTTCGTCGGTGCGGGTGACCAGGGGCTTGGGTCGGGCCTGCTCGGGGGCGAGGACGATCTGGTGCGGGCCCTTCGCGTCCTCGGCGAAGACCGTGCGCAGGGTCTCGTGGCGGGTGACCACGTCGGCCAGCGCCGCGGCCAGGGCCTCCCGGTCGAGGGATCCGGAGAGGCGCAGGGTGGTGGGGATGTTGTGGGCGGCGCTCGGCCCCTCCAGCCGGCTCAGGAACCACAGGCGGCGCTGGGCGAAGGAGACCGGCACCCGCTCGGGACGCGGCCGGGCCTCCAGCGCGGGGCGGGCCGTGTCGCCGGAGCCGAGCAGTTCGGCCAGGCCGGCCACCGTCGGCGTCTCGAAGAGCTGCCGGACCGGCAGGTCCACGCCGAGGGTGGCGCGGACGCGGGTCATCAGGCGCAGGGCGAGCAGCGAGTGTCCGCCGCGGGAGAAGAAGTCCTCGTCCACCGTGACTCGTGGCACCCCGAGGACTTCGGCGAACAGCCCGCACAGGATCTCCTCCTGCGGGGTGCGAGGGGCTCGGCCGGTGTTCTCCAGGCCGTACGCGGGGGCGGGCAGGGCGGCGCGGTCGAGTTTGCCGTTGGGCGTCAGCGGCAGTGCGTCGAGGGTGACGAACGCCGCCGGGACCATGTACTCGGGAAGGGAGGCCGCCGCGTACTTGCGCAGCAGGGTGTGGTGCGGGCCGCTCTGCGCGCCGGCGGGGACGACGTAGGCGATGATGCGCTGGTCGCCGGGGGTGTCCTCGCGGACGAGGACGGCCACGCGGGCGACGTCCGGGTGGTCGGCGAGCACGGTCTCGATCTCGCCGAGTTCGATGCGGAAGCCGCGGACCTTGACCTGGAAGTCGGTGCGGCCGATGTATTCCAGGTCGCCTCCGGTCGTGCGTCGGACGAGGTCGCCGGTGCGGTACATGCGGGTGCCGGCGGGGCCGTGGGGGTCGGCGACGAACCGTTCGGCGGACAGGCCGGGGCGTCGGTGGTAGCCGCGGGCCAGACCGGCGCCGGCGATGTACAGCTCCCCTGCCACGCCGACCGGGACGGGCCGCAGCCCTGAATCCAGTACGTAGACGCGGGTGTTGGCGATCGGGCCGCCGATCGACATCTTGTCGGTGACCTGGGTGGCGGTGGACCAGATGGTGGTTTCGGTGGGGCCGTACAGGTTGGTGACCGGTCGGCCGTCTTCGGTGAGGGTGCGGGCGAGGGTTGCGGGCAGTGCTTCGCCGCCGACGAGGACTCGTAGCCCGGTGGGCAGGTTTCCGGCTTCGGTCAGGGCGTGCCACAGGCTGGGGGTGGCTTGCATGAGGGTGGCGCCCGAATCACGTACGAGGGTGAGGAGTGCGGCGGGGTCGCGGACGACTTCGCGTGCTGCCAGGACGACTTGGGCGCCGTGCAGGAGGGGCAGGAAGAGTTCCAGGCCGGCGATGTCGAAGCCGACGGTGGTGACGGCTGCGAGCCGGTCGTTCTCGGTCAGGGTGAAGCGGTCCTGCATGGCGGTCAGGAAGTTGACCAGTGCCGCGTGGGGGACGGTGACGCCCTTGGGGCGGCCGGTCGAGCCGGAGGTGTAGATGACGTAGGCGGTGTGGTGGCCCGACCGTCCCTCTATCACCGGGTCGTTGGCGGGGTACGCCTCCAGGTCGGCTCCGCCGAGCACGTCTTCGGTGAGGGTGAGGACGGGGTGGGCGTCGTCGAGGATGTGGGCGATCCGTTCCTGCGGGAACTCGGGGTCCACGGGGACGTATCCGGCGCCGGACTTGAGTACCGCGAGGAGTGCCACCACGAGGTCCGTCGTGCGGGGCAGTGTGATGGCCACCAGGGTCTCGGGGCGGGCGCCTTGCTCGATCAGCCAGTGCGCGAGCCGGTTCGCCCGGGCGTTCAACTCCCCGTAGGAGAGCGCCACCTCACCGAAGACCACAGCATGCGCATCGGGGGAGGCGGCCGCGCGCGCCGCGAACAGCTCGGGGACGCCGGTCGGTGCGACGGCCCGGGCGGTCTCGTTGGCGCGTTCCAGGAGCTCGTGCCGCTCGGTCGAAGTCAGCAGGTCCACGCGGGCCACCGGTGTGTCCGGGGCGGCGGCGACCGCGGTGAGGACCCGGGTGAACCGCTCGGCGACGCGCTCGGCGGTGGCCCGGTCGAACAGGTCCGTGCTGTAGTTCAGGGCGCCGCTCAGACCGTCGGGCGCGCCGGAGGCCGTCTGGCGCTCCTCGACCGTGAAGGAGAGGTCGAAGCGAGCCGTCCGGGTCTCGGCCGCGTGGCCGGAGACGGTCAGGCCGGGCAGTTCGGCGGCAGCCGTGCGAGCCTGCCGCTGGTCGTTGTCGTTCCAGGTCAGCAAGGTCTGGAAGAGGGGGTGACGGGCCATCGCCCGGGGCGGGTTGAGTACCTCCACCAGCCGCTCGAAGGGCACGTCCTGGTGCTCGTACGCGTGCAGGTCGGCGTCCCGGACCCGGGACAGGAGCTCGCGGAAGGTGGGGTTGCCGGACAGGTCGGCGCGCAGTACCAGGGTGTTGACGAAGAACCCGACCAGGTCGTCGAGCGCCTCGTCGGTGCGGCCCGCGATCGGGGTGCCGATCGGGACGTCGGTGCTGCCGCTCAGCTTGGACAGCAGGGTGGCCAGGGCGGCCTGGACGACCATGAACAGGCTGGCCCGGTTCTCCCGCGCGAGCTCCAGGAGGCGGACGTGCACCTCGGCCGGCACCGCGAGGGGCAGGGTGTCGCCCCGGTGGGTGGCGGTCGCCGGGCGGGGTCGGTCGGCCGGCAGGCCCAGCTCCTCGGGCAGGCCGGCGAGGGTGTCCCGCCAGTAGGCGAGCTGCCGGGAGACCAGGCTGTCCGGATCGTCCTCGGAGCCGAGCAGCTCCTGCTGCCAGACGGTGAAGTCCGAGTACTGGACCGGCAGTTCCTCCCAGCCCGGAGCCTCGCCGGCCAGCCGGGACGCGTAGGCGCCGAGTAGGTCGCGGACGAGCACGGGGACCGACCAACCGTCACCCGCCACGTGGTGCAGCAGCACCAGCAGGACATGCTCGTCCGGGGCGAGTGCGAACAGGGTGCAGCGGATCGGGGTCTCGGCGAGGAGGTCGAACTCGTGCCGGGCGGCGCTCTCCAGGGCGCGGTCCAGACCGGCCTTGTCGGTGGGCACCACCGTGAGCACAGGTGTGGCGGCTTCGGCGGCGGGGGCGAGGACCACCTGGCGCGGGCCCTCGGGCCCGTCGGCGAGCACCGTGCGCAGCGTCTCGTGGCGGGTGACCACGTCGGCCAGCGCCGCGGTGAGCGCCCGGCGGTCCAGGGAGCCGGACAGCCGCAGAGCGGTGGGGATGTTGTAGATCGCGCTCGGGCCGTCCAGCTGGTTGAGGAACCACAGGCGGCGCTGCGAGAAGGACAGCGTGGTCACGAGTTCTCCTTGGTACCGGTGCGGCGGCGCAGCGCGGGACGGGTGGTGGTGGCCTGGGCGTGGTCGAGGCTTTCGGCCAGGGCCGCGACCGTGGGCTTCTCGAAGAAGCCGCGGATGCTCATCTCCTTGCCCAGGGCCGAACGAACGCGGGAGGCAAGGCGGTTGGCGAGCAGTGAGTGACCGCCGAGGGCGAAGAAGTCGTCGTCGATGCTCACCTCGGCCACGCCGAGGACTTCGGCGAACAGCCCGCACAGGGTCTCCTCCTGCGGGGTGCGCGGCGGTCGCCCCTCGCCGAGTGCGCCGAGCGCGGGGGCGGGCAGGGCGGCGCGGTCGAGTTTGCCGTTGGGCGTCAGCGGCAGTGCGTCGAGGGGGACGAACGCCGCCGGGACCATGTAGTCGGGCAGACTCGCGGCCACGTGCTTGTGCAGGACGTCTCCGTCCGGTGAGCCGTCCGGGCCGGGGACGACGTAGGCGATGATGCGCTGGTCGCCGGGGGTGTCCTCGCGGACGAGGACGGCCACGCGGGCGACGTCCGGGTGGTCGGCGAGCACGGTCTCGATCTCGCCGAGTTCGATGCGGAAGCCGCGGACCTTGACCTGGAAGTCGGTGCGGCCGATGTATTCCAGGTCGCCTCCGGTCGTGCGTCGGACGAGGTCGCCGGTGCGGTACATGCGGGTGCCGGCGGGGCCGTGGGGGTCGGCGACGAACCGTTCGGCGGACAGGCCGGGGCGTCGGTGGTAGCCGCGGGCCAGGCCGGCGCCGGCGATGTACAGCTCGCCCGCGACACCGACCGGGACCGGCCGGAGCCTCGCGTCGAGCACGTACACCCGCGTGTTGGCGATCGGATCGCCGATCGACATCTTGTCGGTGACCTGGGTGGCGGTGGACCAGATGGTGGTCTCGGTGGGGCCGTACAGGTTGGTCACCGAGCGGCCGGCCGCGGTGAGGGCGCGGGCCAGGGAGGCGGGCAGTGCCTCACCGCCGACAAGGACCCGTAGTCCGGTCGGGATGTCTCCGGCTTCGGTCATCGCGTGCCACAGGCTCGGGGTGGCCTGCATGAGGGTGGCGCCCGACTCGCGTACGAGGGTCAGGAGCGCGGCGGGGTCGCGCACGACCTCGCGCGCAGCCAGGACGACCTGGGCGCCGTGCAGCAGGGGCAGGAACAGCTCCAGGCCCGCGATGTCGAAGCCGACCGTGGTGACGGCTGCCAGCCGGTCGTCCTCGGTCAGTGCGAACCGGTCCTGCATGGCGGTCAGGAAGTTGACCAGCGCCGCCTGCGACACCGTCACGCCCTTCGGCCGGCCGGTCGATCCCGACGTGTAGATGACGTACGCCGTCTGGTCGCCCGAACGTCCGGCCACCACCGGGTCGTTCTCGGGGTAGGCCCCGAGATCCACCCCGCTGAGCACGTCCTCGGTGAGCGTCAGGACGGGGGCGGCGTCGTCGAGGATGTACGCGATCCGCTCCTGCGGGAACTCCGGGTCCACCGGCACGTACCCGGCGCCGGACTTCAGCACCGCGAGGAGTGCCACCACCAGGTCGACGGACCGTGGCAGTGTGAGGGCCACCAGGGTCTCGGGTCGGGCGCCCCGTTCGATCAGCCAGTGCGCCAGGCGGTTCGCGCGGGTGTTCAGCTCTCCGTAGGAGAGCGCCACCTCACCGAAGACCACAGCACGCGCCTCAGGTGACATCGCCACACGAGCGGCGAAGAGTTCCGCGAGCGGGGTGTCCTGGACCTCGCGGTCGCTGTCGTTCCCCTCACCGAGCACCCTCTCCCGTTCACCCGGGGCCATCACGTCCACATCCGCCACGGGGGTTCCCGGTGCGTCCACCACCGTGCGCAGCACCCGTGTGAACCGCTCCACGAAGCTCTCGGCGGTGGCCCGGTCGAACAGGTCCGCGGCGAACTCCAGATGGCCGTGCAGGCCGGCCGCGCCGCCGTCGGGGGCGTAGCTCTCCTTCAGGGCCAGGGTGAGGTCGTACTTGGCGACCCTGGTGCCGAGCGGCAGCGTCTCGGCGGTCAGACCGGAGAACCCGTCCGCGACACCCGTGGTGACGCGGTCGTCGTTGTTGTTCCACATCAGCATGGTCTGGAACAGCGGGTGACGGGCCAGCGATCGCGTCGGGTTGAGCACCTCCACCAGCCGCTCGAACGGCACGTCCTGATGGGCGTAGGCCAGCAGGGAGGTCTCCCGTACCCGGTCCACCAGCTCCGTGAAGGAGGGGTTGCCGGACAGGTCGGCGCGCAGCACCAGGGTGTTGACGAAGAACCCGACCAGGTCGTCGAGCGCCTCGTCGGTGCGGCCCGCGATCGGGGTGCCGACCGGGATGTCCTCGCCCGCTCCCAGCCGGGAGAGCAGGGTGGCCCAGGCGGCCTGGACCACCATGAACAGGCTGGCCCGGTTCTCGCCCGCCAGCCGGGCCAGGCCCGTGTGCAGGTCGGAGGGGATGTGGAAGGGCACGGCGGCGCCGCGGTGCGAGGCGACCGCGGGTCGCGGCCGGTCGGCGGGCAGCGCCAGTTCCTCCGGCAGGTCCGTCAACGCCTGCTTCCAGTAGGCGAGTTGCCGGGCAGCGACGCTGTCGGGGTCGTCCTCGGAGCCGAGTACGTCGCGCTGCCACAGCGTGTAGTCGGCGTACTGGACCGGGAGTCCGGCCCAGCCCGGGGCCGTGCCGGCCTGCCGCGCCGCGTACGCCGTGGTGAGGTCGCGGGCGAGCACGGGGGCCGACCAGCCGTCGGTGGCGATGTGGTGCAGCACGAGCAGCAGGACGTGCTCCTGCGGGCCGGTGCGCAGCAGGGTGACCCTGAGCGGCGGTTCCGCGGTGAGGTCGAACGGGCGGGCCGCCGTCGCGGCGAGCCGTTCCGCGAGGTCTTCGGAAGGCACCTCGACGGCGCTGGGGGTGCCGAGCGCGGCGAGGGTCTCCTCGGGGGTACGGATCACCTGGTAGCCGCTGCCGGAGTCCTCGGCGAAGACGGTCCGCAGCGACTCGTGCCGGGTGACGACGTCCGCGAGAGCCGCACCGAGGGCGTCCTCGTCGAGGACGCCGGACAGCCGGAGGGCCGTGGGCATGTTCCAGGTCGCGCTCGGCCCCTCCAGGCGGTGCAGGAACCACAGCCGGCGCTGGGCGGGTGACAGCGGGATCCGCTCGGGCCGCTCGCGGCGGGTCACGGCCGGACGGGCGTCCTCGGCCTGGTCCAGGAGGGCGGCGAGCCCGGCGGGGGTGGGCTGCTCGAACAGGCCGCGGACGGCGAGTTCGACACCGAGGACGGTACGGACGCGGGCGACCAGGCGGGTGGCGAGCAGGGAGTGACCACCCAGGTCGAAGAAGTCCTGGTCGACACCGACCGCCGCCCGTCCGAGGACCTCGGCGAACAGGCCGCACAGGGCCTCCTCGCGGGCGGTGCGCGGCGCACGTACCGCCGTCACCTCGTGGGTGGGGGCGGGCAGCGCCGCCCGGTCGAGCTTTCCGGTGCGGGTCAGCGGCAGTTCGTCCAGGGGCACGTACGCGGCGGGCACCATGTGCGCCGGCAGCAGGCGGCCGAGGTGGGCGCGCAGCGCGGCGGCGGCCGGGACGGTGCGGCCCGGTGCGGCGACCACGTAGGCGACCAGGCGCCGGTCGCCCGGGGTGTCCTCACGGACCACGACGGCGCTGCGGACGATGTCCTCGTGCGCCGTCAGCGCGGCCTCGATCTCGCCGGGCTCGATCCGGAATCCGCGGATCTTGACCTGGTGGTCGGCGCGGCCGACGTAGACGAGTTCGCCGTCGGCCCCCAGCCGGGCCAGGTCCCCCGTGCGGTACATCCGGGCGCCGGGCGGACCGTAGGGGTCGGCGACGAAGCGCTCGGCGGTCAGGTCGGGGCGGCCGAGATAGCCGCGGGCCAACGCCGTCCCGGACAGGTGCAGTTCACCGACGACGCCGGGCGGCACGGGCAGCAGGCCCGCGTCCAGGAGGCGGACGTCGACACCGTCGACGGGGCTGCCGATGGGCGGGACGTCCGGCCAGTCGCCGACGTCGGCGGGCAGCGTCCACGCCGTCACCACATGGGTCTCGGCGGGCCCGTAGTGGTTGTGCAGCAGGGTCGCCGCCCCGGCGTGATGGGCGCGGACGGGCTCGCGCAGGGTGAGCGCCTCACCGGCCTGGACGAGGTGGCGCAGCTCTGACAGGTCGGCGCCGCACGCGCGGGCCGCCTCCAGGACGCCGTCGATCACCAGGTTCGGCGCGTACAGCTCGGCCACCTTGTGCGCGGCCAGCCACAGGGCCAGCTCGCGCGGGTCGCGGCGGGTGTCCTCGGGTACGACCGCGAGGGTCTTGCCGGACAGCAGCGCCGAGAGGATCTCCTGCACGGACACGTCGAAGCCGACGGCGGTGAACTGGGCCACCACGGTGCCGGCCGGGCCCGGCACCGCCCGCTCGTGCCAGTCGAGCAGCCCGGCCAGGGCGCGGTGCGGCATCACGATGCCCTTGGGGCGGCCGGTCGAGCCCGAGGTGTAGATGACGTACGCGGGATGGTCGGGCAGCGCGGTGGGGAACACGGTGTCCGGCGCGGCCGCCGGGCGCGGGGCCTCGACGAACACCCGCGGTACGGCGCCGGCCGGCAGGCCCGCGGCGAGGTCCGCGGTGGTGATCAGGACGCCGGGCGCGGTGTCGTCGAGGATCAACGCGATGCGCTCGGCCGGGAGTTCCGGGTCGACCGGCACATAGGCCGGGCCCGCCGTGAGCGCGGCGACGAGGGCGACGGCCAGGTCGGTGCCGCGCGGCAGCGCGACCGCGACCCGGTCCTCCGGGCCGAGCCCGAGGCGCCGCAGCTCGGCGGCCAACGCACGGGCCCGCTCGTGCAGTTCGCGGTAGGTGAGGCTGCGCGGGCCGTCGGTGACGGCGACCGTGCCGGGATGTTCCCCGGCCCGCGCGGCGAGCGCCTCGGCGAGCGGGCGGTACGGGCGCGGGGCCGGTCCCTGCGCAGCGCCGAGCAGCCGGGTGCGCGTCGCCTCGGGCAGTACGTCGATGCGGTGCACCGGGCGTTCGGCGTCGGCCGTGACGGCGGTGAGGACCGTGGTCAGGGTGGTGACGAACAGCTCCGCAGTGGCGGGGTCGTACAGATCGGTGGCGTACTCCAGACGGACGGCGAGGCCGTCCGGGGTGCCGCGCTCGGTGCGCAGGTCGGAGAACGCGAACAGCAGGTCGAACGTGGCCACACCGGCGTCGACCTCTCCGACCCGCATCCGTAGGTCGGGCAGGTCCTCGGCGAGCCTGCCGGTGGCGTCCTGGGCGGCGTTGTTCCAGGTGACCATGGTCTGGAACAGCGGGTGGCGGCCCAGCGCGCGGTTCGGGTTGAGGGCCTCGACCAGCCGCTCGAACGGCACGTCCTGATGGGCGTACGCGTTCAGGGAGGTGGTCCGGACCCGGTCGAGCACCTCGGCGAACGTGGGGTCGCCGGACAGGTCGGTGCGCAGTACCAGGGTGTTGACGAAGAAGCCGATGAGGCCGTCGAGCGCCTCGTTGACGCGGCCCGCGCTGGGCGTGCCGAGCGGGATGTCCTCGCCGGCGCCGAGCCGGGACAGGGCCACCGCGACAGCGGCCTGGACCACCATGAACAGGCTCGCGCGGTGCTTCTGCGCGAGGGACTCCAGCTCGGCGTGCAGTTCGGCCGGGAGTCGGAAGCGCAGGTCGGCGCCCTGGCCGCTGCCCTTCGGGGGGCGCGGCCGGTCGGCGGGCAGGGTGAGTTCCGCCGGCAGGTCCGCCAGTGCCTCGCGCCAGTGGGCGAGTTGACGGCCCAGTTCGCTGTCCGGGTCCTCGGCGGAGCCGAGCACCTCGCGCTGCCACAGGGTGTAGTCGGCGTACTGGACGGCCAGCGGCCGCCAGGTGGGCTCCTGGCCGCCGCGCCGGGCCGCGTACGCGGTGGCGAGGTCCTTGACGAGCAGCGGCACCGACCAGCCGCCGTCGCCCGCGATGTGGTGCATGACGAGCAGCAGGGCGTGCTCGTCGGGTGCGAGGGCGAACAGGTGGGCGCGCAACGGGATGTCGGTGGCCAGGTCGAAGCCGGTCCGGGCGGCCTCGGTGAGCAGCGCGGGCAGTTCCTCCTCGGTGGCGGGCCGTACGGCCGTCGGGACCGGGCGCGGGTCGAGGATGACCTGGTAGGGGCCCTCGGCGTCCTCGGCGAAGACGGTGCGCAGGGTCTCGTGGCGGGTGATCACGTCGGTGAGGGCGGCGGCCAGCGCCGGCTCGTC
The DNA here is from genome assembly GCF_040606575.1 of Streptomyces sp. NPDC005402. NCBI lineage: Bacteria > Bacillati > Actinomycetota > Actinomycetes > Kitasatosporales > Streptomycetaceae > Streptomyces > Streptomyces sp. NPDC005402. Next base: position 272,852 of record NZ_JBEXFB010000007.1, on the reverse strand, counting down.
GAGGGTGCCGGTCAGGCGCAGCACCACGGGCACGTTGTAGGTGGCGCTGCCGGGTTCCTCGAACCGGCCGAGGAACCACAGGCGTTGCTGGGCGGGGGAGGCGGGCAGCCGGTCCGGGCGCGCCCGGGCGGTCAGCAGGGCGCGGCTCGCTCCCGCCCCGGTGAGCCGGGCGGTCAGGGCGGCGACGGTGGGCGCCTCGAACAGGGCGCTGATCGGCAGGTCCACGTCGAGCACCGAGCGGATCCGGCCGACCAGGCGCATCGCGGCCAGCGAGTGGCCCCCCACGGCGAAGAAGTCGTCGTCGATCGAGACCCGGGGCCGGCTGAGGATCTCCGCGAACAGACCGCAGAGGATCTCCTCCTGCGGCGAGCGCGGCGGCCGGCCGGTGGTGCTGTGGGTCTCGGCCGGGTCGGGGAGCGCGGCCCGGTTCAGCTTGCCGTTGGCGGTCAAGGGAAGTTCGGACAGCGGTACGAAGGCGCCAGGGACCATGTACTCGGGGACGGCGGCGGCCACGTGGGCGCGCAGGGCGAGCGGGTCGACGTCGGAGACCACCCAGGCGACCAGGCGTGCCTCGCCGGCCGCGTCGGGGCGTACGCCGACGGCCGCGGCCCCGACGTCCGCGTGGGCGGCGAGTACGGCCTCGATCTCGCCGGTCTCGATCCGGAACCCGCGCAGCTTGACCTGCTGGTCGCCGCGGCCGACGTACTCCAGACGCCCGGCGGCGGTGCGGCGGACGACATCGCCGGTGCGGTACATCAGGGTGCCGGTGTCGCCGTACGGGTCGGGCACGAACCGCTCGGCGGTGCGGCCGGGCTGTTTGAGGTAGCCGCGGGCGAGGCCGGCGCCGGACAGGTACAGCTCGCCGGGCACGCCGGGGGCGACCGGACGCAGCAGGTCGTCCAGGACGTACACACCGGTGTTGTCGAGCGGCTCGCCGAGGTGGATGCCGGCGGGGTCGGTGATCTCGGCGGCGGTGGACCAGATGGTCGTCTCGGTGGGGCCGTACACGTTCAGCACGTACCGCGCGCCGCCGGTGAGGGTCGCGGCCAGGTCGGCGGGCAGCGCCTCGCCGCCCACCAGGACGCGCACGCCGGCCAGGAACGAGGCGTCCCGTCCGGCGGCTGCGCGCCACAGCGTGGGCGTGGCCTGCATGAGCGTGATGCCGTGGCGGGTGACCGCGGCGCGCAGCGCCTCCGGGTCGCGGACCGTGTCGGACCCGGCGATGACGACGGCGGCGCCGCGGGCCAGCGGCAGATAGAGCTCCAGACCCGCGATGTCGAAGCCGACGGTGGTGACCGCGAGGAGCCGGTCGGCCGGGGTGACCGCACAGCGGTCGGCCATCGCCCGCAGGAAGTTGTCGAGGGCTCCGCGGGGCACCACGACGCCCTTGGGGACGCCGGTGGAACCGGAGGTGTGCAGGACGTACGCGGCGCTCGTGGCCGGCACCCGCAGGCCGAGGTCGGTGTCCGCGTGCCCCGCGAGGTCGGCCTCCTCGGTCAGGACAGTGGGCACGGCGACGTCGGGCAGGCCGGGCAGCAGCTCGCGGGTCGTGACGAGGACGGCCGGGGCGGCGTCCGTGATCATCCGGCGGATGCGGTCGGCGGGGAAGTGGGTGTCGATCGGCAGATAGGCGGCGCCCGCCTTCTGCACGGCCAGCAGCGTGACGAGCAGATCGGTGGTGCGCGGCAGGGCGACGGCCACGAAGCGCTCGGGGGCGGCGCCGGCCGCGGCCAGCAGCCGGGCCATGGCATTGGCGCGACGGTTCAACTCGGCGTACGTGAGGGTGACGTCACCGGCGGTGACGGCCGGTGCGTCCGGCTGCCGGGCGGCATGCCGCTCGTAGTGGTCGAGGAACCAGCGGTCCTCGGCCGCGCGCGCCGTGTCGGACGGGCCGGTGAGGGCGGCCGCGCGCTCCCCGTCGAGAAGTACGTCCACGGCGCCGATGCGCTGCCCGGGCTCCGCGACCAGCCGTGCCAGGACGGAGACGAAGCGGTCCACCAGACGCTCGGCGGTGCCGTGGTCGAAGAGGTCGCCGGCGTATTCCAGGATGCCGGTCATCCCGTCCGCCGCGCCGTCCGCCGTATGCCGCTCGCGCAGGTTGAAGGCGAGATCGAACTTGGCGACACCGCTGCCCACTCCACCGCGGGCGGTCACCGCGAGCTCGCCGAGCTGCGCCTCGGCCGGGCCCGAACCGGCCGGCCCGCCGGTGTTGTTGAAGGCGAGCAGGGTCTGGAACAGCGGTGCGCGGGCCAGCGAGCGGGCCGGGTTGAGCACCTCGACCAGTCGCTCGAACGGCAGGTCCTGGTGCGACCAGGCGGCGAGGTCGGTCTCCCGTACCCGGGTGAGGAGTTCGGTAAAGGTGGGGTCACCGCTGACGTCGGTGCGCAGCACCAGGGTGTTGATGAAGTCGCCGACGAGGTCGTCCAGCGCCTCGTCGAGCCGGCCGGCCACCGGCGAGCCGAGCGGGATGTCGTCACCGGCGCCGAGCCGCGACAGGGTCACGGCGAGCGCGGCCTGCACCACCATGAAGACGGTGGCGTCGGCGGCCCGGGCGCGCTCGGCGACGGCGCGGTGCAGCGCGGCGGGGATGCTGATCGCCACGTTGTCGCCCCGGTAGGAGGCGACGGCGGGTCGCGGCCGGTCGGTGGGCAGGGCGAGTTCCTCGGGCAGGTCCGCGAGGGTCTCGCGCCAGAAGGCCAGCTGCCGCGAGGCCCGGCTCGCGGGGTCGTCCTCGGAGCCCATCAGCTCGTGCTGCCACAGCGCGAAGTCGGCGTACTGGACGGGCAGTTCCTCCCATTGCGGGGCCGCGCCCCCGGCGCGGGCGGCGTAGGCGCGCGTCAGGTCGCGGGTGAGCAGCGGGGTGGACCAGCCGTCACCGGCCACGTGGTGCAGCAGGACGAGCAGTTCGTGCCGGTCCTCGGCGAGTTCGTACAGGAACAGCCTGAGCGGGAGTTCGGCGGACAGGTCGAAGGGGTGGCGGGCGTGCTCGGCGAGCAGGTCCGTCAACTCGTTCTCGGTGCAGCGCACATGCGTCAGATCCGGGCGTACGTCGGCCAGGACGATCTGGTGCACGCCCTGCTCGTCCTCGGCGATGAGCGTCCGCAGGCTCTCGTGGCGCTCGACGACGTCGGCGTACGCCGCGCGCAGGGCGTCGTGGTCGAGCGGGCCGGTCAGGCGCAGCGCGGAGGCCAGGTTGTAGACCGGGTTCGGCCCCTCCATCCGGTGCAGGAACCACAGCCGCTGCTGGCCGTAGGAGAGCGGCAGCCGTTCGGGGCGCCGCCGCCTGACCAGCGCCGGGCGCGCCTCCTCGGACTCGCCGAGGGAGCGGACCAGGGCGGCCGGGGTGGGGTTGCGGAACAGGTGCTTGACGGAGAGTTCGACGCCCAGGCTCGCGCGCAGCCGGCTGACCAGGCGGATGGCGAGCAGGGAGTGGCCGCCGAGGGTGAAGAAGTCGTCGTCGGGTCCGACGCCCGACAGGCCGAGCACCCCGGCGAACAGCTCACGCACCAGCTCCTCGCGCGGGTCGCGCAGGGCCCGCTGGACGGGCAGCACGCTCGCGATCTCCTCCGGGGCGGGCAGCGCTCCCCGGTCCACCTTGCCGTTGGGGGTCAGCGGCATCGCCGGCAGGGCCACGATCGCGGCCGGGACCATGTAGGCGGGCAGCGCGTCCGCGAGGTGGGCGCGCAGCGCCTCGGTGTCCACGGTCTCGGGCGTCACCCAGGCGACCAGACGGGCGTCGCCGGGACGGTCCTCGCGGGCGAGGACCACGGCCCGGGTGACGTCGGCGTGCGCGGCCGCGGCGGCCTCGATCTCGCCGGGCTCGATCCGGAAGCCGCGCAGCTTGATCTGGTCGTCGGCACGGCCGGCGTAGACGAAGGTGCCGTCCGCGCGCCGTCGGGCGAGGTCACCGGTGCGGTACATCCGGGCGCCGGGCGGGCCGTACGGGTCGGCGACGAAGCGCTCGGCGGTGAGGTCCGGGCGGCCGAGGTAGCCGCGGGCGAGGACCACGCCGGATATGTACAGCTCGCCGGCGACACCGGGGGCGACCGGGCGCAGGGCTGCGTCCAGGACGTAGGCGCGGGTGTCGGCGAAGGGCCGGCCGATCGGCACCGCGCCGTCGGCGAGTTCGGCGCCGGGCTCGACGCGGAACTCCAGGCAGTTGACGGTGGCCTCGGTCGGGCCGTAAGCGTTGATCACCGTGGCGTCGGGGTGGGCCGTACGCCATGCGCGCAGGGCCTCGCCGCGCAGGGCCTCGCCGCCGAGCACGAGGGTGCCGGAGGGCGAGACCTCGGCCGGCAGGGTGTCGAGCAACTCCAGGTGGCTGGGTGTGCCCTTGAGGAACGTGGGGCGCGGGCCGCCCACGGCATCCGGGAGTTCGGACAGGTGGGCGCAGCCGCCGGACACCAGCGGGGTGTACAGGCCGGTCACCGTGAGGTCGAAGGTGACCGAGGAGTGCACGAGGGTGAGGCCGGCGGCGTCCGGATAGGCCTGGCGGGCCCGTACGAGATAGGCGGCCACCGAGCGGTGCTCGACGACAACGCCCTTGGGACGGCCGGTGGAGCCCGAGGTGAAGATCAGGTAGGCCGGGTCGTGCGGGTGCGGTACCGCCGTGAAGGAGGCGGCCTCCTCTTCGGTGACGGCCAGGGTCTCGACATCCGAGGACCCGGACAGCGCGAAGCCCGGCTCGGTCAGGGTGAGCACGGGGTCGGCGTCGGCGAGCACCGCCGCGATCCGCTCCGCAGGGTGCTCGGGGTCCAACGGCACATACGCGCCACCGGACTTGGCGACGCCGAGCAGCGCCACCACCAGGTCGGTCCCGCGCGGCAGCAGCACGCCCACCGTCCGGCCGGGGCGGACCCCGCGCTCGATCAGGGTGCGGGCCACGTGGCTGGCGCGGGCGTCGAGCTGGCGGTACGTCAGGACCTGGTCGCCTGCGCGGACGGCGGGGGCGTCCGGGGTGGCCGCGGCCTGGGCGGTGAACAGCTCGGGCAGGCTGGGCAGCCGGGCGCCGTCGGCGGCGGCACCGGCGGGGCCGGCCGCGGCGGCCTGGGCGCGGGCGGTCTCGTCCGCACCGATCACGTCGGCCCGGCCGAGCGGCCGCTCCGGGGCACGGACGAGGGTGTCGAGCAGACCCAGGAACCGCTCGGCGATCGCCGCGGCGGCCGCGTCGTCGAACAGGGCGCGCTGGTGGAACAGCTTGAAACGCAGGGCGTCCTGCGGCATCCCGACGAGGCTGAGCGGGAAGTGGTTCGCGGAGTGGCTCTCGGCGCCCACCACCCGCAGCGGGTCGCTGTCCTCGGAGACGGCCGGCGCGGAGTCGAACGGGAAGTTCTCGAAGACGACGGAGGTGTCGAAGAGCGGCCCGAGTCCGGTGCGGTGCTGCACCTCCGACAGGCCCAGGTACTGGTGGGCGATCAGCTCGGCCTGGGCGTGGTGCACCCTGCCGAGGAGTTCGCCCGCGGTCTGCCCGGGGTCCAGCCTGATGCGCAGCGGCAGGGTGTTGATGAACAGGCCGACCATGGACTCGATGCCGGGCAGCTCGGCCGGGCGGCCGTTGACGGTGACGCCGAAGACCACGTCGTCGGTGCCGGTCAGACCGGCGAGGACCAGCGACCAGGCGGCCTGCACCACGGTGTTGACGGTGACGCCCGCGGAACGGGCGCGGGCCGTCAGGGCCCGGGTCTGCTCCTCGGTGAGCCCGAACTCGTACCGTCCGGGGTCCTGCGGGGTGTGCTCGCCGGCACCGGCCACCAGGCTGGGCGCGGTCAGCCCGTCGAGCATGGCGTCCCACGCGGCGCGCGAGGCGTCTGCGTCCTGGCGGGAGAGCCAGGCCAGGTAGTCCCGGTACGGGGCCACCGGCGGCAGCCCCCGGGCGTCCCCGCCCGACAGGTACAGGGCGTGGTACTCCTTCAGCAGGGTCGGCAGGGACCAGCCGTCGAGCACCGTGTGGTGGATGGTGAGCACCAGGCGGTGGCTCTGCGCGCCGAGCCGGATCAGGGTGAACCGGATCAGCGGCGGCCGGCCGGTGTCGAAGCGCTGCTCCCGGTCGGCGAGCGTGGCCCGGCGGGCCTCGGCGTCCGCCTCCGCCTCGGGGAGGTGGGACAGATCGATCTCGGTCCACGGCAGCTTGTACCGCGCCGCGACGAGCTGCACCCACTCCCCGTCCTTGCGCTGGCGGAACGCCACCCGCAGGCTCGCGTGCCGGCGCAGCAGGGCGTCGGCGGCTTCCCGGGCGCGGCCCGCGTCCAGCGGGCCGGCCAGATGGAAGGTCGACTGGACGGTGTAGATGTCGGGCGTCGCCTCGTCGAACACGCTGTGGAACAACAGGCCGCTCTGGAGCGGGGAGAGAGGCAAAATGTCATCGACGGTGCGGGTGTTACTCGCCACTTCAAATCTCCCAGTCCGAGGCCAGTTCGTCCTCGAACTCTTCAATCTCGCTCTGTGTGATCTCTATAAGCCCCACGTCCGTGGGGGTCAGACCACCCGCGTCGGGCCGCTGGGCGTGGTCCGCCAGGGCGGTCAGCGCCTCGAACCAGCCGTCCGCGAGGGCGGCCACCTCGTCCTCGGCGAGGACCCCGGCGGCATAGGTCCACGTCGCTCCCAGGCGCGGCCCCTCGGCGCTCTCCTCGATGTAGGCGTTGATCTCGACGGCGTGGGCCAGCGGAGTCGCCGGGTCCTCGCCGTCGGGGCGCGGGGCGTCGGAGGCCACCGACCAGTCACCGGTCTCACCGGCGACGAACCGGCCCAGGTAGTTGAAGCCGATCCCGGCGGTGCCGAGCCCTTCGAAAGCGGCGGCGGTCTCCGGGTTGAGGTGGCGCAGCAGCCCGTAGCCCAGGCCCTGCGAAGGCACCGCCCGCAGTTGTTCCTTGACGTGCTTGAGGACCGTGCCCGCGGCGTGGCCGCCCGCGAACGCCTGGTCGAGGTCGACGCCGGCGGTGTCCAGGAGCACGGGGTACAGGGCGGTGAACCAGCCGGTGGTGCGCGACAGGTCCGAGGCGCCCTCGCGCTCGCGGCCGTGGCTCTCCACGTCGATCAGGACGGACGCGTGCGGGTCGCGGCGTCGGCGGGCCTCGGCCAGGGCGAGACCGGCGAGCAGGACGTCGTCCACGCCCGCCCCGACCACCGCCGGGGCGGTGGTGAGCAGATGTCCGGTGACCTCGGCCGGCAGGGTGCGGCGCAGCCGGCGCGCGGAGGCGAGCACGTCCACCGCCGGGTCCAGGGGGCGCGCCCCCAGCGGGGCCGGACCGCGCCGCAACGTGCCGGTCCAGTGGTCGAGTTCGGCCAGGGTGCGCGGTGCGCCGGCGCGCTCCGCGGCCCGCTGCGCCCATCGGCGCAGTGAGGTGCCGCCGGAGTCGAGCGCGGGCTCACGGCCGGCCAGGACGTCGCCCCAGGCCCGGAACAGATCGGGGAGCAGGATGCGCCAGGAGACCCCGTCGATCGCCAGGTGGTTGACGGCGACCAGGAGCAGCCCGGGCCGCTCGCCGCGGTCGAACCACACGATCTCCACCATGGCGCCGTCGGCGGGGGCGAGCCTGCCGACGGCCGCCTCGCCGTGTTCCCGTACCACCTCGGTCAGTTCGGCCTCCGAGCAGTGGGCGGCGGCCACCCGCAGCACCCGGTCCTCGGCCCGCACGGCGTCGGGTTCGGGGACCTCGACGGTCCAGGTGCTCGCGTCGCCGGGATCGTCGACGGCCACCTTCAGGCGGAGGCTGTCATGGCGGGCGAGCAGCGCCCCGACCAGGGCGTGCAGCCGGTCCAGGTCGAGTGCGGCGGGTGCGTGCAGCACGGTGGTCTGGTTGAACCGGTCCACCGGGACCCGCCGCTCGGCCAGCCAGTGCAGCATCGGCCAGGCGGGCAGCCCGCCTGCGGGCTCGTCCGGTTCGGTGTCCCCGTGCTCGTCGACTGCTCCGGCCGCCGCCGCGGCGCGGGCCAGTTCGGCGACGGTCCGGTGCGTGAAGACGTCGGCGCCGGTGATCGTCAGGCCCTCGCGGCGGGCCGCGCTGACCAGCTGGATGGCCATGATGCTGTCGCCGCCGAGGTCGAAGAAGGCGCCATCGGCGTCGACCGACTCCAGGGGCAGTCCGAGGACCTGGGCGAACAGCCGGACCAGGATCTCCTCCTCGGTGTTCGCGGCGGCCCGGCCGCCCGCCTGGCCGAACTCGGGCGCGGGCAGCGCCTTGCGGTCGAGCTTGCCGATCGCGGTCAGCGGCAGCTCGGTCAGTTCGACGATCGCCGCGGGCACCATGTAGTCGGGCAGGACGCGGCCCAGGTGGGCGCCGAGTTCCGCCCGGTCGTAGCCGGGCCCCGCCACCGTGTAGGCGACCAGGCGCTTGTCGCCCGGCCGGTCCTCGCGCACGATCACCGCGCAGGCGGTCACGCCCGGTCCCGTCGCGAGCGCCGACTCGATCTCGCCGAGCTCGATCCGGAAGCCGCGCAGCTTGACCTGCTCGTCGGCGCGGCCGGCGAACTCGACCAGACCGCCGGCCGTCCAGCGGGCCAGGTCGCCGGTGCGGTACATCCGGGTGCCGGGCGGCCCGTAGGGGTCGGCGACGAACCGGTCGGAGGTGAGGTCGGGGCGGTCCCAGTAGCAGCGGGCCAGGCCCGAACCGGCCGCGTACAGCTCCCCGGTGACGCCCGGTGGCACCGGCCGCAGCGCGTCGTCGAGGATGTAGTGGCGCATGGCGTCCAGGGAGCGGCCGATCGGAACACTGTGCGAGCGCGGGTCGAGCGCGTCGGGGTCGACGCGGTGGGACAGTGCCATCACGGTGACCTCGGTCGGTCCGTAGGCGTTGACGACCCGCAGACCGGGGGCGTGCTCCAGGACGCGGCGTACGGCCGTGCCGGACACCACGTCACCACCGGTGGCGACCTGGCGGACCGACGCGAACGCCTCCGGGATCTCCTGGGCGAGCACCCGGAACAGGCCGGCCGTCAGGAACAGCGATGTGATCCCGCGGTCGGTGAGCAGCGTCCTGAGGTCCATGACGTCCAGGTCGCCGGGCGGTACGACGAGCACCTCGCCGCCGCGCAGCAGCGGCACCCAGAACTCCAGGATGGAGGCGTCCCATGCGTGCGGGGAGTGCAGCGGCACACGGTCGGTGACGCCGTCCCAGCAGCGGTCCGCCGCGAGCTGGACGATGTCGCCGTGGCAGATGGCGACGCCCTTGGGCAGGCCGCTGGAGCCGGAGGTGAACATCAGATACGCCAGCCGACGTGGGCTCACCGACACGGCGGGCGCCTCGGCGGGCAGGGCGGAGAAGTCCTGCTCGGCGTCCATCAGCCCGGCCCGGACGTCCAGGCCTTCGGCCCGCTCGCGGCACGCCCCGTCCACGACGAGCAGCGGTGCCTGCACCTGGTCGAGCAGCCATACGAGGCGCTCGTCGGGGTTGGCCGGGCTGAGCGGCACGTAGGCGCAGCCCGCCTTGACGATGCCGAGCAGGGTGACGGCCAGCGTGTCCGAGCGCTCCATCAGAACGCCGATCCGGGCCTCGGGGGTGACCCCGCGGGCCAGCAGGGCGTGCGCGAACCGGTTGGCGCGCGCGTCCAGTTCGGCGTACGTGAGGGTGGTGCCGGCGAAGGTGACGGCGGGCGCGTCCGGTGTCTCGGCCACGTGTCGGGCGATGGCCTCGGGCAGGCTCGCCGGGGCCACCGGGGCGGTGTTCTCCAGCCAGCTGCCGAGGATCCGTTCGCGCTCCCCGTCCACCAGGACGTCGTGGGCCGAGACCGGGGCCTCGGGCCGGCCGGTCAGCACGTCCAGGAGCCGCACCAGACGGCGGGCGAGACGCGCCACCGTGTCCGCGTCGAACAGGTCGGCGCTGTACTCGACGCCGCCGCTCCAGTCGACCGGGGTGCCCTCGGCGCCGAGGCGTTCGGTGAGGGTGAAGGTGAGGTCGAACTTGGCGACGGACGGTGCCACCGGGCGCGGTTCGACGGTCAGTCCGGGCATCCGGCCGGCCTCGGCGAGCGCGGTGCCGCCGGCGCCGTCCAGGCTGAGCGCCACCTGGAACAGCGGGTGGCGGGCGGCGGAGCGTTCCGGGCGCAGCGCCTCCACGAGCCGCTCGAACGGCACGTCCTGATGGGCGAAGGCGGCCAGGTCGGCCTCCCGGACCCGGTCCACCAGCTCGGCGAAGCTCGGGTCGCCCGACACATCGGTGCGCAGCACCAGCGTGTTGACGAAGAACCCGACCACGTGGGCCAGCGCCTCGTCGGAGCGGGAGACCACCGGGGAGCCGAGCGGGATGTCGGTGCCGGCGCCGAGCCGGGACAGCAGGGCCGCGAGGGCGGCCTGCACCACCATGAACGGGGTGGCCCTCAGTTCCCGTGCGACGCGGCCGACGCGCTCGTACAGCTCCCGCGGCACCTCGAAGGTGTGCCGCCCCGCGCGGTGCGGGCCGACCGCCGGGCGCGGCCGGTCCACCGGCAGCGTCAGTTCCTCCGGTAGTCCGGTCAACGCGCCTGTCCAGAAGTCGAGTTGCCGCCGCATCTCGCTGCCGTCGCCGTCCTCGCCCAGCAGCTCGTGCTGCCACCGGGCGTAGTCGGCGTACTGCACCGGCAGCGGCTCCCAGGCGGGGGCCGTCCCTTCCAGGCGGGCCGCGTAGGCGGCGGCCAGGTCCTTGGCGAGGACCGGCATGGAGGTGCCGTCGCCCGCGATGTGGTGGACCACGACGAGCAGCACGTGCTCGTCGGGGCCGACCGCGAACAGCCGGGCGCGGATCGGCACCTCGGTCGTCAGGTCGAAGCCGCCGGCGGCGCAGGCCTCGATCCGCTCGTCCAGGTCCGCCGGGCGCACCGGTACCACCGGCAGGTCGACCCGGGCCTCGGGCAGCGCCCGCAGCCAGGCGTCGGCGCCCTCGCCGCCCCGGTCGTCGACCAGGGTGCGCAGGCTCTCGTGCCGGGCCACCACATCGCCGAGCGCCTCGCGAAGCCGGTCCGCGTCCACGGCGCCGGTCAGCCGGAGGGCGATCGGGATGTTGTAGGCGCCGTCGGGTCCGCCGAGCCGGTGGAGCAGCCACAGCCGCTGCTGGGCGGGGGAGAGCGGCACACGCTCGGTGCGCGGTCGCGCGGTCAGGGCCGGCCGGCCGGTGCCCTCGGCGCTCGCGGCACGGCGGGCCAGGGCGGCAGGAGTCGGGGACTCGAACAGGTCGCGCACCCCGAGCTCGGCGCCGAGCGCCGCCCGTACCCGGGTGACCAGGCGCATCGCGAGCAGCGAGTGGCCGCCCAGGTCGAAGAAGGAGTCGTCCACGCCGACCCGGTCCACGCCGAGCACCTCGGCGAAGGCGTCCACGAGGAGTTCCTCTGCCGGGCTCGCGGGGGCGCGTCCGGCGGCGCGGGCGGCGGCCTGCGGGGCGGGCAGCGCCTTGCGGTCGAGCTTGCCGTTGACGGTCAGCGGCAGCCGGTCGAGCGCGACCACCGCCGAGGGCACCATGTGCACCGGCAGCGCCTCGGCGGTCGCCTCGCGCAGTCCGGCCACAGCCGAGCTGTCGGTGCCGTGGTCGGTGACCACGTACGCCACCAGGCGCTGGTCGCCGGGGATGTCCTCGCGGACCACGACAGCCGCCTGGGCCACCGCGGGCAGCGCGAGCAGCACCGACTCGATCTCGCCGAGTTCGATACGGAACCCGCGCACCTTCACCTGGGAGTCGGCGCGGCCCAGGTACTCCAGGGAGCCGTCTCGGCGGCGTCGGGCCAGGTCGCCGGAGCGGTACATCCGGGTGCCGGGCGCCCCGAACGGGTCGGCGACGAAGCGGCCGGAGGTCAGACCGGGGCGGCGGGCGTAGCCGCGGGCGACACCCGCGCCGGAGACGTACATCTCCCCGACGACGCCGGGCGGCACCGGGTGCAGCCGCTCGTCCAGGACGTGCACCCCGAGGTCGGGGATGCCGACGCCGATGGCGCCGACCACCCCGGCACGCACCTCGTCGGCGCGCAGCGCGCGGTGGGTGACGTGCACGGTGGTCTCGGTGATGCCGTACATGTTGACCAGGACGGGGCTGTCGTCGGCGTGCCGCTCGTACCAGGGCAGTAGCCGGGCCGGGTCGAGGGCCTCACCGCCGAAGACGACGTAGCGCAGCGCGAGGTCGGCGCCGCCCACCGCCTCGTCGGCGCGAATCAGCTCGTGGAACGCGGACGGGGTCTGGTTGAGGACCGTGACCCGCTCCCGCTCCAGGAGCCCGAGGAACGCGGCTGGCTCGCGGCTGACCGCGTGCGGCACCACCACGAGCCGGCCGCCGTGCAGCAGCGGGCCCCACAGCTCCCACACCGAGAAGTCGAAGGCGTAGGAGTGGAAGAGGGTCCAGGTGTCGTCGGCGCCGAAGCCGAACCAGTGGTCGGTGGCGTCGAAGAGGCGCAGCACGTTGCGGTGGGTGACCACCACGCCCTTGGGGGTGCCGGTGGAGCCGGAGGTGTAGATGACGTACGCGGCGTGGTCGGCGCCCGCGACCGGCACCGGGTCGGTGGCCTCGCGTGCGGCGAGGTCGGCGGTGACGTCCTCGTCGTCCAGGGCGAGCCAGGTCCGGTCGCCGCCGAGTGCGGTCACGGTGGCGCGGGTGCCGACGGTGACCACCGGCCGGGTGTCGCCCAGGAGCAGGGCCACGCGCTCGGCAGGGTAGGCCGGGTCGACCGGCAGATAGCCGGCACCGGACTTGAGGACCGCGAGCACGGCCGTCACCAGGTCGGTCACCCGGGGCAGGGCGAGGGCGACGAACCGCTCGGGTCCGGCCCCGCGTTCGCGCAGCAGCGCGGCGAGCCGGTTGGCCCGGGCGTTGAGCTCCGCGTACGTCAGGGAGCTCGGCCGGCCCCGCTCGTCCTCGCCGGAGACGGCGACGGCGTCCGGGTGGGCCGCGGCGGCCGCCTCGAAGCGGCGCACGATCGTGTCGTCCGCGGTGATCGGCGCGGCCGGCCCGGCGGGGGCGTGCGCCCAGTCGGCGAGCAGCAGGCTCCGCTCGTCCGCGGACAGCACGTCCAGGTCGGTGACCGGGCGGCCGGGCTCGGCGAGCGCGGCACCGAGCAGCCGGACCAGCCTGTCGCCCAGGTCCGCCACGGTCGACGCGTCGAAGAGGTCGGCGCTGTACTCCAGGTCCACCGAGATGCCCGCCGGGCGATCCTCGGCGGTGTGCCGCGGGCGCAGGTGGAGGACCAGGTCGAACTTGGCCGCGTCCAGGGTCAGTTGCAGCGGTTCGACGGCGAGTCCGGGCAGCTCCGCAAGGGAGTTCAGGGCGCGCGTCTCGTCGTCGCCCCATTCCACGACCACCTGGAACAGTGGGTGGCGGGCGGCGGAGCGCTCGGGGCGCAGCGCCTCCACGAGCCGCTCGAACGGCACGTCCTGGTGGGCGAAGGCGGCCAGGTCGGCCTCCCGGACCCGGTCCACCAGCTCGGTGAAGCTCGGGTCGCCCGACACATCGGTGCGCAGCACCAGCGTGTTGGCGAACAGACCCACCACGCCGGCCAGGGACTCGTGGGAGCGGCCGGCGATCGGGGAGCCGAGCGGGATGTCGGTGCCGGCGCCGGTCCGGGACAGCAGGGCGGCGAGGGCGGCCTGCACCACCATGAACGGGGTGGCCTTCAACTCGCGTGCGGCACGGGCGAGTCCCGCGTGCAGCTCGGCCGGGATCTCCAGCCGGTGGCGGCCCGCGCGGTGCGGTCCGGACGCCGGGCGGGGCCGGTCGGCGGGCAGGGCGAGCTCCTCCGGCAGTCCGGCGAGGGCGCGCTTCCAGTGGTCGAGCTGACGGCCGAGCACGGAGTCGGGATCGTCCTCCGCGCCGAGCGCGGAGCGCTGCCACAGCGCGAAGTCCGCGTACTGCGGCGCGTCCACGGGGCCGGCGGGGGCGGCGCCGGTGAGGCCGGCCCGGTAGCCGGCGACCAGGTCACGGGCGAGCACCGGCACGGAGGCGCCGTCCCCGGCGATGTGGTGGACCACGACGAGCAGCACGTGCTCGTCGGGGCCGACCGCGAACAGCCGGGCCCGCACGGGCACGTCGGCCGTCAGGTCGAAGGGCTGGGCGACGGCCTCGCGCAGCGCGTCGTCCAGGTCCTCGCGGCCCACCTCCGTCCGCTCGAAGGGCAGACCGGTGGACACGATCCGCTGGTAGGGGCCCTCCTCGTCCTCGGCGATCAGGGTGCGCAGGCTCTCGTGCCGGGCCACCAGGCCGTCCAGCGCGGCGGCCAGTGCCGTCTCGTCGAGCACACCGGTCAGTCGCAGCGCCATCGGGATGTGGTACGCCGAATTCGTCCCGTCGAAGCGGTCCAGGAACCACTGCCGCTGCTGGGCGTACGACAGCGGCAGCCGCCGCGGCCGCGGCAGGTCGCCGGGAGCGCCGGCCGCGCTGCTCGGGCCGCCCGCGACGATCCGCGCCAGCTCCCGGACCGTGGGCGTCTCGAACACCTCGCGCACCCCGAGCTCGGTGCCCAGCACGCCGGCGACACGGGCGACCAGACGCATCGCGAGCAGCGAGTGGCCGCCCAGGTCGAAGAAGGAGTCGTCCGGGCCCACGCGGTCCACGCCGAGCACCTCGGCGAAGATTTCAGCGAGCAGCTCCTCCACGGGGTCGCCGGAGACGTGGACGGCGGTGGAGTCGTAGCGCGGGGCGGGCAGCGCGGCTTGGTCCAGCTTGCCGTTGACGGTGACCGGGATCCGGTCCACGACGACGACGGCGGCCGGGACCATGTGGTCGGGGAGCACCTCGCGCAGCCGGGTGCGCAGCGCCTCCGGCACGAGAGCGGCACCGGCGGCGGGCACCGCGTAGGCGACCACCCGGCGGTCGCCCGGCCGATCCTCACGGACGACCACGGCGCTCGCCACGACCCCGGGGGCCGCGACGACGGCCGCCTCGATCTCGCCCGGCTCGATGCGGAAACCGCGCAGCTTGATCTGCCGGTCCGCGCGGCCGACGTAGACCAGCTGCCCGTCCTCACGCCAGGCGACCTGGTCGCCCGTGCGGTACATACGGCCGCCCGCGGCGCCGAACGGATCGGCGACGAACCGCTCGGCGGACAGGCCGGGGCGGTCGAGGTAGCCGCGGGCGAGGCCCGCGCCGGACACGTACAACTCCCCGACCACACCCACCGGGACGGGGTGCAGGTGCGCGTCGAGGACCCGGACCGCGAAGCCCGGCAGGGCGGTGCCGATGGGCGGGACGCCGAACCCGGACAGCGGGGCGCTCATGGTGGCGCACACGGTCGTCTCGGTCGGACCGTAGGCGTTGACCATGCGACGGCCGGCCGACCACTCCTCGGCGACCTGCGGCGGGCACTGCTCACCGGCCACGGCGAGGCTGCGCAGCGTCGGCAGATCCGCGGGCCGCAGTTCGCGCAGGGCGGCCGGCGGCAGCGTGGCGTGCGTGACGCCGTGCGCGGCGACGGTGCGGGCCAGCGGGGCGCCGGGCAGCAGCTCCTCGCGCGAGGCGACGACCAGGCAGGCACCCGCCAGCAGAGTGACGGCCACTTCGGAGACGTACGCGTCGAAGCTCGGGGACGCGAACTGCAGCACCCGGCTGTCCTCGTCGACGTCGAAGCCGGCCCGCTGGGCGCGGGCCAGACCGGGGATGCCGGCGTGGGTGACGACGACCCCCTTGGGGCGGCCGGTGGAGCCGGAGGTGTAGATGACGTACGCGGCCTGCTCGGGGCGGACCCGCCGGGTGAGGCCCGCGCCGGTCAGGTCCAGCGCGTCCACGTCGAGGCGCCGAACGCCGGTCCCGGGCAGGGCGGTGCCGGTCGTGGTCAGGACGAGTTCGGGCGCCGCGTCGGTGAGGGTCTGTGCGATGCGCTCGGCCGGGTGGGCCGGGTCGACGGGCACGAACGCGCCGCCGGCCAGGGCGACCGCGTGCAGGGCTACCACCAGTTCGACGGAGCGCGGCAGCACGATCGCCACCCGCTTCTCGGCGGCCACCCCGGCCTCGGCGAGCAGCCGCGCCAACGCCCCCGCGCGGTCGGCGAGTTCGCGGAAGGTGAGGGTCAGCGCGCCGGAGGCCAGCGCCGGTGCGTCGGGCGTACGGCGGACCCGGTCGAGGAAGAGTTCGGGCCAGGTGCGCGGGTCAGCGGTGTCCGCGGGGCCGTGGCCGAGGGCGAGCAGGGCGGAGGGGGCGCATCCGGGTATCCGGCCGACCGGGGTGGCGGGCTCGGTGACGACGGTCCGCAGGAACCCGGGCAGCAGTTCGGCGATCTGCTGCGTCTGTTCCTCGGAGAGCACGTCGGGACGGTGGTGCAGGCGCAGCCGCAGGCCGTCGGCGCTCGGGCTCGCCTCCATGGCGAGGGTGTAGTGGGTGACGGCGTGGTGGGCGGTCTCGCCCGCCTCCAGGCCGGCGCGACGGGCCACCGCGGACAGGGCCTCGACATCCAGCGGATAGTTCTCGAACACCATGGACGTGTCGAACAGGTCACCGTGTCCGGCGAGGCGCCGGATGTCCACCAGGCCGAGGTGGTGATGCTCGACCAGGCGCGCCTGTTCCAGCTGGAGGCGGCGGGCGAAGTCGCCGACCGGCTCGTCGGCGCGCAGGGTCGCGCGCACCGGCACGGTGTTGACGAGGAGACCGACCATGTCGGCCGCTCCGGGCAGGTCCGCGGGCCTGCCGCTGACGGTGGTGCCGGTGACGACGTCGTCCCGTCCGGTGAGCCGGGCCACGAGCAGCAGCCAGGCGCTCTGGACCAGGGTGTTGACGGTGACGCCGAGGCGGCGGGCCGCGGCGGCGACGTCGAGTCCGGCCACGGTGAGGTCGAGCCGGCCGGGCTCCTGACCGGCCGGGGCCGGGCCGGTGGACAGCAGGGTGCCGCCGTCGAGTCCGGCGAGGGCCTCACCCCACGCGGTCCGCGCGGCCGCGTGGTCCTGGCGGGCCAGCCAGGCCAGGTGCTCACGGTGCGGCCGGACCTGCGGCAGGGCTTCGCCCAGGTAGTGGGCCATCAGCTCGCGCATCACGACGGGCATGGACCAGCCGTCGCGGACGCTGTGGTGGGCCGTGGTGATCAGGGTGTGCCGCTCGCCGAGGGAGGCCAGGGTCCAGCGGATCAGCGGCGCGGCGGTGATGTCGAAACCGCGCCCGCGGTCGGCCGCGCAGAGCGCGTCCAGCTCGTCCGCGGCCGCCAACTCGATCTCCGTGAAGTCGAGTCGCGGGTCGTGGAGGACAACCTGCACGGGCGTGCCCTGAGAGGTGCGGCGGAACGCGGCCCGCAGCGCGGGGTGGCGCCGCTGCACCTCGGCGGCGGCGGCGCGCAGCCGGGCCCGGTCCAGGGGGCCGTTCAGTTCGACGCGGAGCTGGGAGACATACGGGTCGTCGGCGCCGTCGCCGTACTGGTGGTGGAAGAGCAGGCCCTCCTGGAGCGGGGCGAGCGGCAGCAGTTCGGCCACCTCCGGGTCCGCCTCCAGTTCCCGAATCTCCTGCTGCGTCAGCGCGACGAGCAGGTCGGACGGCGTGCGGCCGCCCGCGCCAGGACGCGCACCGTGGGCGGCGAGGCCGCGCAGCGCGCTGTCCCACAGCTCGGCCAGGCGGGCAGCCTCGGCGTCGGGGACCAGGGCGCGGGCCCAGGTCCAGGTGGCGACGAGCTCGGGTCCGTCGGGGCCCTCGTGCGCGGCGACATTGACCTCGACCGTGTGCGAGAGCGGCACCTCGGGGGCGTCGTCGGCGCCCACCGCGGCCAGTTCCCAGCCCGGGGCGAGGGCGCCGGCGAGGCTGACGCGGCCCAGGTAGTTGAAGCCGATCTGCGCCTCGGGCAGCTCCGCGAACTCCGGCACGGTGGCCGGGTCGCTGAAGCGGGCCAGGCCGTGGCCGATGCCCTGTCGCGGGGTGGCGCGCAGTTGCTCCTTGACGGTGCGCAGCGCGTCGCCGGCCGCGTCCGTGCCCGTCAGGACGGCACGCGGATCGGCCGCCCCGGTGTCCAGGCGCACCGGGTGGGCCACGGTGAACCAGCCGACGGTACGGGAGAGTTCGGCGCCCGGGACCAGGTCCTCGTGGCGGCCGTGGCTCTCCACGTCCACGAGCAGGCCGGCGCTGTCGCCGCGCCACAGCGGTACGGCGGCGGCCAGCGCGGTCAGCAGGACGTCGTCCGGACCGGCGTGGAAGGCCGTGGGCAGGGAGCCGAGTACCGCGGCGGTCACGTCGGCGGGCAGCCGCACGGTCAGCCGTCCGGCGTCGCCGCGCAGGTCGCGGGTGGGGTCGAGCGGGCGGTCCCCGAGCAACGGGTCGTCCGTGGCGAGCAGTTCGCGCCAGTGCTCGGCGTCGTCGGCGGGCAGGGCGGTGAAATCGCGGGCCCATCGGGCGAACGGGGTTCCCACTGGTGCCAGGTCGGGGCGACCGCCCTCGGTGACCGCGGCCCAGGCCTCGGCGAGGTCGGGCACGATGATCCGCCAGGACACGCCGTCCACGGCCAGGTGGTGCACGACCAGCAGCAGCCGGCCGGGGAGTTCGGCGCCCCGGTCGATCCAGACGGCGCACAGCATGCGTCCGGCGGCCGGGTCGAGACCGTCGCGGGCCGCGGCGGTGTGCTCGGCGGCGAGGGCGGTGAGCTCCTCGTCGGAGGCGTCCGCGGGCGCCTCGACACGGGTCAGCAGGGTGTCCGCGAGCGCCGCGGCACCGTCCGTGCTCACGGGCACGACGGTGAAGCCGTCGGCGTCCACGACACGCATCCGCAGCGTCTCGTGCCGCTCCACCACCGCGCCGAGCGCGGCGGCCAGTTGCTCACGGGTGGTCGGGGGCAGGGTCAGCGTGACCGACTGGTGGTACTGGTCGAACCGGCCCCGGGTGACCAGGCGGCGCATCAGGGGCAGCAACGGCGCGTCGGCGGGGGTCTGTTGAGTGGCCCCGTGGGTGCGGGCCGTGCCGCCCCGCTCCTCCAGCGCGGCCGCGAGGCGGGCCGGAGTGCGGTGTTCGAAGACGTGGCGGGCGGAGAACTTCAGCCCTGCCGCACGGGCGCGGCCCACGAGCTGG